>PLXP01000220.1 GCA_003151435.1 Acidobacteriaceae bacterium | reverse complement strand
GACTACTCATCTGGTTGCTCTGCACTGGAAAAGTTTCGTGATACAGCCAGATTCTAAGATACTCAGATATCCACATTCGTCTGGCCGGGGCAAGGAGTTCTGAAACCAGGCCACTGCTGCGCTTCAGTTGAAGGCTTCAGCGTTCATGCGGGAGTTAGCGTGCCCTTCCGCGATAGAATTCGATTAGAACGGTTGCTGAGGTATGCTGCGCGTCCGCCGCTCTCAAACGAGAGGCTTTCGCTCTTGCCAGACGGCAGGCTTCGCTACAAACTCAAGCGTCGCTGGAGTGACGGAACGGCGCAGGTGATCTATGAACCTATGGAATTGATGGAACGGCTTGCAGCGCTCGTGCCTCCACCGAGATTCAATATCACAAGATACTTTGGCGTGCTGGCGCCCGGGCCGGCCACGACGCCATAGAGTACGCTCTCTTCAGGCCGGCGCGGCCGGTACTCGCAGGCGGATTCGCACACGACAGCGCCCCTGGCGCTGCATACAAAATCGCTTGTCTCCGGTTGGATGTTCTCCCCGATAACTGCTGCCGGATACGGCCGCATCCTGCGCCTGCCTTTCTGCGGCTCCGTGTGCCCGCTGTATTACTAACCGGGGCAGGGTCAATTTGAGCCAAACTTTTTCGAGGGAAAGGCATCGAACACGTGACAGGAATCGTGGCATTGCTTGAATTGCTGGCATTCTCAGAATCAGTAAGTTGAGTGTTTTCAACACTGATGTCGGGTTCGACCCCCGCCGCCTCCACCCAGATTTCCGTCCGGGTGGTAGTTACCTCGTCTTCATCACCACCAATCGCGGCGGCTCCCCCAGGAATGGCAACCGGCCATGCCGTCGCAAATGTGCAGGGATTTCACGCGGACCTCACCGTCGATCTCGATCTCCGCGGCCTGCCGTCGGGCACCTATTTCCACGCCACGACCCACGAGGGAGATCCAGCCCCGTATTTTTATCCCTTGACGGTGCGCTGACCTGGTCGTTCTTAGTGTGCAGCTCAGGAGCTGGTTTAGCCAAAAGGGCAAAACTCCGGGGATCACAGTACTCCGTCTTATTGAGTCCTGTCCTGAGGCTTGGCGCTGCGGCCAGGAACCATTCAACTCCGCGGCCCATGGCCCATGTCCACGGGAGTCAATGAAGCCAAGCCTTTTCAAGTGAAGCAGATCGTCCCGTAAATTACGGTCAGCGACGGTAAGATCGATTTACACGCGGATCGGATTCCCTGAGTGATTTAGTGATCGAGCTGACGACGCGTGGCCTCCAGTCTCTTAGCAAGTTGTTCTTCGGTGGGCAACGCCAATTGATACTCGCGCGCGAGGACTTGGTTCCCCAAGTTGCCTAGAGAGTAGTGGGCGACAGCAGCGTCGTGTTCGGAACAGAGGATCAGACCGATAGGAGGGTTTTCATCTGGATTTGTCCAATGCTCGCGGGCGTAGTTCAGGTAGAGATTCATCTGTCCTGCATCGGCGTGAGTGAATTTACCAAGTTTCAACTCGACAACGATCAGGCTTCGAAGCCTTCGATGGAAGAAGAGCAGATCAACCCGATACCACTCTGTGCCCACTCTCAGTCGCTTCTGACGAGCAATGAAAGCAAAATCATTGCCCAACTCTAACAAGAATTGCTCCAGCTCCCGTATGAGCGCGTCTTCCAGTTCTGACTCGGAGTATTCGTCCTTCAGTCCGAGAAATTCAAGAACAAATGGATCTTTGATGTCAGAGTCAGGAGAATTCGCTGCGGAGCCATGTTTGAGGTGACCAGTACGCGATCGTTGAAAGGAGAGCGTTGAAATTTGACGATCGAGTTGACGGACCGACCAACCCCCGCGAAGGGCCTCCTCCTCATAGTGCCGCCTGGCTTTCAAATCCGTTACAGAGAGTAGCCGCACGTAGTGAGACCAAGAAAGCGAGAATAGGGGCACGTCCCCCAAACTCAATTTCGCAGACGGCGTCTGCGAAATCTTTGGGGAGATTCCTGCGGCCGAATCCGCAGACAGTGTCTGCGGATTTTCCCACTGGAGATAGAACTGTCGCATCTGCTCCAGATTTCTTTCCGAGAATCCGCGACCAAACCGGGACTGCAGATCGCCCGACAGCCTTCCCAGAAACATACCTTCGCATGGCCTGTATTTCTGGGGTTAGTAGTCTGGGCAAGCGGCCGGGAACCGCCTGTTGTTAGTGTCTGGGGCATGGTACGGACACAGGTATACATCAGTTCCGGCAGAGCGGGCGCTCTGTCAGATCCTAAGTGGTATGGTGTTCGCTCAGGCGGCGGCTACCAGTTGCATTCCGAGCTTGTGGGCTTTGCGCTGCAGGGCGGCCAGTTCGCGCTGCTCACTGCGGCGGTTGAATTCTTCGACGCCCCGATCTACCCATATCTTCCCCTTGGTGATGAGTCGATAGTAAAGACAGGCCAAAACGCGCGCCATTGCCTTGATCGCCTTTGGGCCTCCCAGCCTGGCTCGAAGATACCGGCATCTTGCGCCCAGATAACTTTGACTGCGCAAGAGAGATTGCGCGGCCATGCGAAACGCATTCCCTGCGCGATTGGTATGGCGTTGACGTACATGACGGATGACCTTGCCTCCGCTGATGTCTCGCTTGGGGGCTAAGTTCAGCCAGGAGGTCCAGTGGGCCTCTGTCTTCCACGCACTCAGGTTCGGACCCACCTCAGCCAGCACGGTCTGGATGGTCATTACGTTAATGCCGTCGATGGTCGTGGTGTTCACGCCCAAAATGCGCTCCAGTTCCGCTTGCAGATCGAAAGCGGGTTGGTTCCCTATGGGCTTGCGGGGTTTACCCGATCGGGATTTATTGCTCTTGCCGGGGGCAGTCGAGGATGCGGCCGGCGGGGCGGGCATTGCTGCTTGACTGGCAGGCAATAACGCCATGTACTGCTTCAGTTGTTCGTCGCATTTTGCCATCTGCAGGCGGTAGAAATCGTAGGCGTCAACGGCTTGCTGCAGTTCAAACAAGACGTCCGGCTTCCAGTTCCCCCGCAAGGTCTGAACAATCTCTTCCTCGCTGGTCTGGCAACGCGGATCGCGTAAGGCCGCCAAGGTCTTCGCATCGCGCTGGCCCGCCAGCAGCGCCCGGATAATCGCCTGGCCGCTCGCGCCGCTGATATCAGTCAGGGCAATGTGCAACTGCACGTTCATCTCGATCAGGGCCTTCTGCATATGCTGGATGCACCGTCCGGCATCCTTGACATGCTGATCCCGCAACCGCCACATCGTCCGCACAGCGTGAATTTCAGGCGCAGGCAAAAAACAGGCCCGCAACAGACCATACGTGTGCAGCTTCATGAGCCACTGACATTCCTGCACGTCGCTCTTGCGCCCAGGCACGTTCTTGGTCCCCCGCGCATCAACCAGTTGTACCTCCAGACCGTGCTTTTGCAAAACATCATGAGCCGCGATCCAATACACCCCGGTGGACTGCATCACCACCGTGCGAATTTCACAGCGGATCAACCACTGCGCCATCTCTTCCAGCGCCCCTGTCCAGGACCCGAACTCGCGCACCGGTTGCGCATCCCGTCCCGGCGGTACCGCAACGTAGTGGCTTTCGTTGCCCACATCAATACCGGCCGCGTCGCGGTTCACAATCTCCAGTCCGGGATCTGGAGCGTTTAATCGTTGTTGGACTTCTCGGCGCTCTTTGCGATTCAACGCCGCCCCGAGCCTCAACCGTTCGAAGGTCGATGACTTATGCTTTGCCATGGCATACTTCTCCCTGCGATTGAATTAGCCAGGCTCGGCTCGGTTGGCGATTACGATACAGGCTTCCCAACGGGATCGAGAGGGACCTTTTCCAAGGCGCAATCTCGCCACCAAACAATGAACCGCAACAACCGAAGCCAGACTTTTCAACGGGCATAGTAGCGCCAAGGCGTTAACGGCCATAGCTGCCGAACCCGGCTGCCTGAGTCTGAAACAGCTCTACGGCATGGCGCAAGTTTCAGGGACTATGGACCCGCCAGAGGCGGGAGCAAAACTTTTCAGTAATTCAGAGCCGTAAACTGCCCGCTCCTTACCGCGCTGTTCAAACTCCACGAGACGCCGCCCCACCAACCAGTAGGTTGTCGTCAAGACTGCGTTGACAGACTTCGCAGCGTTCTGGCGTCCACGTTGGAGGAGTTCCGAGACGCTCGACAGCAGCGTCTCATATCCGGTGGACATTTCCGTGTTTGAACGTCGTTTCGGCGGCATTGCCCCTCTTTGACCGACATCAAATCCTCAGTCGCGCTTAACCATTTCTGATCTGCGACCCAGGCGCGCCAGTTCCAGAGTAAACGCCTCGCGCGGCACCTGGGCGATTCGATCCTGATTGCCAGATGGTTGTCAGCTGCCGTGACGCAAATCCTGAGCAATACGACGTGGCTTCGGACCTCCGCCTCGCGCTCTGACGTCAAGGGATCCGACTCGAGCAGCCGTAGCGCCAGGCTGCCTAGGTCTCTGATTGCCTGAAAGCGCTGAAGAAGTTCGTTCCTGGTAATGTCTTTCGTCGGTTAGGATCTGCGGGGCTGCTTGCTTGATTGTCCATCAAACAATCGGATTTATGGTATGGGAAAGGACCCAGGATCCGGTCGTTTTGAGATTAAATATCCCCCCCCAAAAAAATGTAGTCAATTTTGTCGTCAGCCTATTTCAAAATCGGTCATAATCGGGGATGTACCGATAGCAATCCGCGAATGGGAGGGGGAGAGGGAACAGCAGCTGTGCAGATCGTGGGCGATGCCAAAAGTCCTTCATTTTTCAGCGCTTAATTGACCGATTCAACTGCCTGTACTATAAACGGGTTAGCCAAGCGCATCCCTCAAAACGTGCTCCATCAGGCGATCCTGAGTAGCTCAATGGCAGAGCATTCGGCTGTTAACCGACAGGTTGTAGATTCGATTCCTACCGCGTCTATCAATTAGAATCAACAGCTTAGAGCAACCGGAAGCTAGCTGAAAACGGCTCAAAAGTACATAGCGGCCGAAACTCCACAAAGCATCTTTTCGCCCGAAGCCCAAGTAACGGTCAACACAGGAGTTCTGTCTCGCCGGGCTACCCCAAACGTAATTGAAGATCTCTTCGCCGGGCATTCACCGGGCTTTGATGCGCATTTTCGATACTTGAATGTAGGAAAAGCCAACCAGAAAGCGGGAATGAGGAGCAGACATGCCGAATTCAACCGTTTCCTACGCGTGGCGTGACCGGGACGCCGCCAAGGGGTATCGTGCAGGGGTTTCGCTGCACAGCCACACCAACCAGTCGCACGAAACGCTCGATTTTCTGGCAAATCTCGGCAACCAATATCCGCTGATCCGGCCTTTGCTTAGTCGGCTTGAGACACGCTCGGAGGCCAACCTCGGCGTGCGGGTGAACTACGCGGCCAGCTAGGGGTAGACCCAACATTGCTGTCACCAGGGGCAATCTGTCACCCCGTTTGCTGGTCATAGCGGAGCAGAAGCTGAGTTCCGACGGATTGAGGGCCGAATCGCGGCGGATCGATGGGCAACCGGGAGTTTAGGTCGAGCTGGAAGCTGCCGTAGGGATTGACGTGGGCGTAGATTAAGGGGGTGATTCCCCTCCGGTCGTTGGCGTTGAGGCGGGTCTGCCAGGCAGACTCAGCCAGAACCTGCTCAATCATAAGGGTGTTCACGTAAACGAGTGAAAGCTGGATCAGGTGCAGGGAAAGCATGCTGATCTCCTGATCGTCGATGCGGTTCGAGGCCATTTCACCGCCTTTGCCAAAGTAGATGAAGTCGTTGGCGCCATTCCAGTTCTCGATAACGTTAAGCCCTTCGTTGATCTCCCGCCTCAGTTCCATTGAGTCCAGGTAGCGGCATAGAAAAATGGTTTTGATGGCTTTGCCCAGCTCCGCGAGGGCACGGTAGACAGGGTGCTTCACGTCGGATCGCCGGAAGCGGCGCAAAATGTCTTCTGTGTCGGCAGTTCCCAGCCTCATGGCAGTTGCGTACTTGACCATCTGGTCGTACTGCTGTGCGATCAATTCCCAGTTGATCGTTCTGGACAGGACAGGCGCAAGGTTTGTATAGGTCACCGAGTCGTCGGGGCGATAAAGCCGTTGCGTGGGAATGGCCTTGAGCCTGGGCAACAGTTCGAAGCCGAGCAATCGGCAGAAGGCAAAGGCCACTTCGCTCTGGCCGTGACTGTCGGTATATTGTTTCTCGACCTCCATGTCCGTGCAGTGTCGGAGGACGCCTTCGATCATGGCGGCAACCTCGGAAGAGGAGCATCGCTTGAGCTGCGAGTAGATGCAAGTGGACTTGCGATCTACGTGCCAATAGATCATGACGCCGCGGCCGCCGTAGCGAGCGTGCCATTCGGTCATCAGGTTCTGGTCCCAAGCGCCGAATTTCTTAGAATCCGAGGCGCAGGCTGTCGTGCCCTCGCCCCATATCCCCGGAGAGCGCACACGCAGAGTGGCATTGACAACTTCCCGGATGGCCGCGCGGAGTTGGTCTTTGGTGATGTAGCGACGGCGGATGTAAAGCAGGTCCTTATAATTTGTTCGCTGCTGGCCGGCGCTCATGCGTTTGATGCCGGCGTTCGAACCCAATCCATAGAGTGCCAGGAGCAGGCGCTCCTGAATGATTTCACGATCCAAGTTTTCCCATGCTGTGGCGCTACGAAACACGTCCGTGAAACGGATCCGAAGGTCGGCCTCCTTGAATACATCGAGCAGGCTTGTCATCGGCCAGCGTTCGAGCATGCGGGCCTTGAGTGCAACGAGATTGGCGGGCTCGGGCTGAACGGGCAGAGGAGATAAGCAGATCCGACCGCCATTCTTCTCCTCGATGCTGACGAACTCATTGGCGGATAGCCCATCATGAAATGCCGTGAGCGCATCGTGCATCTCGCGCTTCACGCCTTCAATAAAGGTCTCCGCCTCCGATGGCAATTTGAGGGCTAAATAATAGGTAGAGCGTTCCTGCTCGAAGTCGCTGGGCAAGTCTTCATCCGGGTTGCGATACCGGTTTGCACCCTGGAGCCAGACTTCTTTCGAGCGCAGGTGCTCCCGCAATGCGAGCAGTACACACACCTCATAGGCGATACGGTTTACCCGCTCAACGCCATTTTCGTCCCGCTCCAGCACTGTTTCCAACCAAGGGCCGCGCACAATGCCATCGACTGGGATGTCGTCCTCGAGCGGATAGACACGGAGTCGGCTCTCTGCATACTTCTTGACGATGGCAAGCGCATCGAGGACCGGACGGTGCCTTTCGTTGTTGGACCGAAATTCCAGCGTATTGAGAAGCCGAACCAGCATAGCGCGGTAGTGCGACCGGTAGGCACTCCGCATGACCGTATGGAGCTGTTGCCTGTAGGCCGGCCCCGTGGCCTTGAACTCGCGGACCAAATCCCGGAGCGTTGACTCGTTCGCGATCGGATAAACCACTTCTTTGACTGGCTCGTCAGGGTGATCGAGCGACGCCTCGGCTATCTGGAAGAGCAAGTTGTTCTTGCCTGAGACGCGCTTGTAGTCGGCGATCAATTCTCGCTCGACCCTCACTTCGGCCCGGTGAGCGACGCGATGGACCATGTCGATGAGAAGATCGCCCAGCGTATCAATCAGTTCACCCGTTCGCAGGTGGCAGAACGCCGAGAGCAAAGTCATCCTCATCGTCGCCGGATGACGCCTCAACTCATGCACTTCTTCTACCGCTACGCGGCGGCGGTATCCCTTGACGATTCGCAGCGAGTTTCGATCGAAGAGATTTAGTGGAAGCTCAAGGCTTCGCAACAGCGCAAGCTTGTTCAACTCTTCTTCCAACGTCTCTATGCTGACTGGACCGGGATCGGCACGAAGATCGTGCAGCGGAACGCCAATCGACTCTGGCGAGGGCGATTCCAGCAATGCATCGAGTCGCGCAATCGTCTCTGGAGAAAGCTGGTCGAAGAGTTGCTTACCAAAATCCTCCTCAAAAGTTTGAAGCGTGGAACGGAGCATCCGTTCCAGCCGACCTGCGGTTGGTGGTTCTATCTTGAGCGCGCGAAACCGCTGCAGCGCCGCCTCCAGAATCCGTTCCGGATGCCTCTCCTGCGCCAGCAGATGCTCGCGCAACCAAGTCATCACGCCCTCGCAGTCTTCGACCATCGCTTCTCGAAAACCAAAGAGCGACCGGATCTCGGCGCGATGATATTTGATCGTACGGCCTTGCCAGTCATACTCGGCCCAGCTCAACGGAGCGACCTTCGTCTGCCGGACAAGGTACTCGACGGCTTCCGCCGGGACGTCGCTCTCATTGCTGGGGAATCGTCCTTCGGCCTGAAAGAACTTCAGGAGGGCTGCGAAACCCAGACGGCCAGGGCCGGTCTTGTTCATGAGCAGCACAAGCTCACCGGGAGCAAGCGTCCAGCGGTCGATCAATTCGTCCTGGGTTAATTCTCGTCTCATATGCAAAGGCCGTCGCAAAACTCCTAAATTATGCGAAGATTTGAAATCCACATAAATTCAGCCAAATTCTCTTCGCGAAAGTATCTCGCAAAAACAGATCGCATTGCTATATATTTTGCGAAGGATCTGGTGCCCGTACGATGAAAATTGGCTACGCTCGCGTCTCCACCGAAGATCAGAAGCTGACGATTCAGCTCGAAAAGCTCAAAAAGGCCGGATGCACCCGCATCTTTCGCGAGAAAGTCTCTGGAGCTTACCGTGACCGGCCGGAACTTAACCGGATGCTCGATCAGTTGCGAAAGGGCGACGTTGTCACCGTCTGGAAGCTTGACCGACTGGCGCGCTCCACCCGCAATCTCCTGGAGATAGTGGAAACGATCGGCAACTCAGGAGCCCGTTTTCAGTCCATCTCCGAGCCCTGGGCCGATACCACCACGCATGCCGGCAAGATGATCATGACTATTTTCGCGGGAATAGCGGAATTCGAACGCGATTTAATTCGGGAGCGCACTGGGGCCGGTCGCGCAGACGCAAAAAGACGCGGAGTACGTTTTGGTCGGCCTAAAAAGATGAATGAGGAGCAGCGAAACCTCGCCTGCCGACTCATCAAGGAAGGAAAGTCCGTTTCAGAGGTCGCCAGAACGTTCAGCATCCACCCCGCCACCCTTTATCGAGTCCTCGCTCCCGATGCCTGAAAGCCGAGAAAACTGAAAATCGATTGCTGGTTGGAAACCAGGAGTAGAATCCAATCGAAACGGCCCAGGAAGGAAAGTATCGCGATGATTCGGAACCGATTTGTTCTTCTCGCCTTGTTCTTATTTCCGCTCCTGCTGCGGCCCCAAAATGCGAAGCCTGTTTGGCAGATCGACCTATCGAGCTTCGGGTATCAAGGCAGGCCGCCCGCCGCCCTCGCACATTTGCGGCAAGATGTCCTCATGCATTTTGGAAGTGGAATCTATCAGCAAGGCGTTGCCTTCACCAGTCCGAATGTAGCCGTTGCGTATTTCGTCGTCCATGACGATCCGCCCGGCGCCTCCGGGCAGCGCGAGCCCGCACTGTCGGATCCGTTCCGCCTAGTTGCCGTCTTTCTCAACGCGAAAAATGGGGAACTCATTAAACAGCTCGATTGGCCTCTCCCTACCAATTTGAATAGCGGGCCTTCCGCTTTCTTCTGTCCCGCGACTCAAGGGCGATTCGTAGTTGGGCTAGGGAATTCTCTCCGCCTCTATTCTCCCGACTTTAAGTTGCTCGCCCATTTCGACTCTGAATCCGATCTCTACCCGATTACGAGCCCCTCCGGAGAATCGCTCTTGCTTTCCACCGAGAAACAAGTGGATGGTCAATGGACTACGAGCTACCAACTCCTTGACGCCGGAAACTTGTCGGTACGGAACTCCTGGGTTGAGCCCAACAGCCACCCACCGCACAGTATCGAGGCCCTGTGGAACGATCAGGTGGCCTGGGCTTCGCAGCCCTTAATGCAAGTCCCTATGCCGGGCCCGGCGACAAATGAAATGCCCCGACGCTCGCCGCCTTCAGTCTTCGTCAAGACACCTGTCTCGCCGCGGAAGGAGTTGCCACTCGACCAGGGAAATCTATGCGGGGGGTGGAAGTTCGTCTCCAAAGACGAACTCGCCGGTCCGCTCTGTGGCGGCGCAAACAGAGTTCTGACTGTGTCAACGGAAGGAAAGATCGGTCTGGATTTTGACCTGGGGTTCGAGCAGACCGACGGACCGGTCGTTGCGTCCGCAAGCGGACGACGCTTTGCCGTGCCTACGCTTCGGTGGGGATCTGGGGACAGTCAAGGGGGACCAGACCAACTGACCGCAAGAGTATTCGGTCTTGGGGGTAGAGATCCTCTCCTTCGGCTGAACGTTCTCCGTAAAGATAATGCTGGTACGAGTACTTTCTACGGCTCCAATGGGGATATTCTCTTTGGTTGGGGAGGGTTGGCGCTCTCGCCGGAGGGCGGGCTCCTAGCAGTCAAGTCGGGAGCGAGCGTCCTAATTTATCAGGTGCCCGACGTCGCAACTCCAAGCCAATGCGCCCCCAACTGCAACAACCAAACCAAAGCCGCAAATCCACAGCCTTTGCCGTCGCAAGCTGCATCGACCGCACCGGCGGCCGTGCCTGGTCCATCCTCGCAGTTGATCGGGGAGATGCTTTCCTGGTTTCCCGCGGATACGGAAACGGTAACGGCTGTCATGGGTCCGCTGCCGCTGCAGAAGTTCGAGAAAGGTCCCAACGGAGTCCTCTCGATGGTGAAGTCCGACAACGAAATGCGGGATCAATTCATGCTGTTTCCTACCCTACTTCTCAAGGATCCTGGAAATGACTTCAAAGACCGGCCGATCCTCGCTACGATCGAAGGCTCGCGCGGTTTTCTGCCGCCGACCGGCTTGGGCGGAATGAGGTACCAGGGCGCCCTCATCGCTGTCTTCGCCGGGGACATTACGGACCGCGTCAGTTCGTTCCTGAAAGATCCTTCGTCCGCGAACGCGCACACAGAACAGATTGAAGGACATGCCGTTACGGTCTCCCAGAGCAAGTCCGAGGAGGATGTGTTGACGACGTACGTGGCGTTTCCGAAGCCGAACATCGCCGTGGTGGCGACAGACAGAGGCTATCTCGAGGAAGTCCTGGCTCGAATCGACGGGAAGAATGGCGAACGAGCCTTGCCCGACACATTGCCCGAGTGGAAACACGTAGATACACACGCGCAATTCTGGGCCGTGCGCCACTACCGGAAAGCAGGAGCAGAGAGGGACCCATCGTCGCCGTCCAATGGCGGATGGGGAAAGACGTCCGATCCGCAAGCTATCGGCCTGACCTTCAGCTTCGACCCGGACAAATCAAAGACCGCGATCCTCACCTATCTTTCAGGTGACGGGGAGAGCCTGCAACGCCTGCAGGGCTACTTCGGCGAGCGTACCCCTGCCATCACACAGATGCACGCGCGCTACCGTCAAGTAGAGCCGGGCGTCTTTGAGGGGACTTACGACGTTGACCAGATGGAATCGGCTGGGTACTTTGTTTTCATCTTGGAAAGCTTGTTGGGGCACGCGATTTACGTTTGATGGGAAGCCGCGCGCGACGAGTGCATTTGGCCACGCAATTATCGTGCGTATGGGAGGCTCAATACAGAGTTATAGGCCGATTACCCCGAGTCACCGCCTATGCGTCCATACTCATCAGCAAATAGCATCGAGCCGGCGGTAGCCCGCTCTCCCAGGCGGAAGATTAGCAGAGTACTGGCATGGGCCCCGGTGGCGGAATTCTGTTGAATCTAGCAAGTTGGAGACAGATTGCCCCTGGTGACAGCAATGTTGGGTCTACGCCTATATGGGCCTATCAGCAGCAAATCGTGCCTGTGGATAGAATCGCTGTTCCGGCGCCGTGGCGCACATCCCCGGTTGGCTAAGCGGTCAATCGGCGCGGATGATACTTTGCACCCTTATTGGCCGCCGGCGCCAGGATACCCTCCACGCTCACTGCGCCGCTCTCGCTTTACAACATTGCCGAGACGCATGTTCGGCCGGTTTCAAGATTCCTGCCGCACATCCGATCGGAGCCGTGACGATGTCACGGCTCCGATCAGATCTTCAGTTGCTTCTTAGCCTCAGTCGCCGCCCCCTGGAGCCAATGCGACTCCCCTGAAGACTTCACCCGCTTTAGCACTTCGAATCGCAGTGAAATGGCCCAGATGATTGCCCCCGGTCGGCAAAGTTGAGTCGCTCACTCGATCGGTAACTTTCACAAGTTTGTTGGGGTCGGCTCCAGTGTCGCCATTGGCGCTGACCGTGGATGTGATGGCGAAGATGGTGACCGTTCCGTCTCCATTGTGCTTTCCAGCGATGTTGCGGCAGCCGCCCGTAGCCGGATTGATCGAGGCCGGATAGCTTCGGATGCTGTACGGCACGCCGAGTTTCAATCCATCCTGCAGAACATATTGGCGTACCCAGGTGCCGTTGATCAGACGCCATTTCTGCAGGCCGGCGCTGGCCAGGCTCTGGGCGTCCGCCACATTTCCGTTGACTGCGGGGGGCACCAGCGTCTCGTCGCCTTCATCGCAAACGTAGAGAGTATTGGCATCCGCGAAAAACATTCCGAAGGGAAACGAGGTATTGGTGCTCGCAGGCGTGTTGGGAAATCCCGGCAGGATCGTGATGGGCACCGTTGCCAGGTCGGCGGCGGAACCCGTTGGCAACGTCCCGGCGGTGCCCACCTGATAGACGGTGTTGATACCGTTGCCGCCGCTGCCCTTGGAGACGTAAAGAGTGTTGTTGAAGATGGTGATGCCCCGGAAGTTGGTGTCTTTGCCAGGCTTGTCGCCGGCAAACAGAAGGCGCCCGATCATTTCGATATTCGACGGAAGCGGAGGGGTCAGACCGGGGTAGAGCAGTTCAGCGCCCGTTGCATTCGAGAGAGCAATGCCGTCCAACGTTGTCGACACCTGCTTCTTCGATAGGTCGCCGGAGTTGTCGTTGCCTACCATGTAGTACAGGCCATTGCCGCCCTTGATTGCCGCACGGCCGTTATCTCCGCTGTAGGCATTTCCGTCGGTGAAACGGATGTGGCCATCTTCATCCACTTCCGCAACCGCGCGGTAGTAGGCCGCGGGAATCACAGGATTGCTCTCAAACGTCGTGATGACCGGATTTGTTGGATCGCAAACGCCCGGCGTATTGGACGCCGATACGTCCAGCAAGTTTGGCCTCGTGGGAGAGACCGTGGAGCCTCCACAGCCTACGCCGCCCCGGTACCCCATGAAGGTGATGGAGCGCCCATCAACGGAGCGGTTCAGAGCCAGCTCCGATTTTGAACTGAAGCTGGTCACCATCTGACCGGTCGGGACAGGAAGAGTCCCAAGCAGCTCGCCTTCCGCAGTGATGCTGTCGACGAAAACTGGGGAAGTAATGCCGAAACTGCCGTCAGAACTGGAGTTGTTCCACACATTGTGCGCATCGTTTGTATTCGGGTATTCGCCGTTGTCCGATGCGATGCCGCATGGTACGGCGACAGAAACCGTACCGCCGGTCGTCGTCGGTACCTGGACGGTTAATCCGGTCGAGCCGCCCTGGCATCCGAGGGGCAAGGTTTCGCCGATAGTGATCGTCGAGGCCTTCCCCTCATAGACGCTGCGGCTGAGGACCAGGGTGCCGGATCGAAATTCGAAACCACCACTATCGTGATGATCATTCTGGGCGTTCAATCGTGTTGGGGAAGTTGCGGTCACTGCGAAGAGCAAGATGGGCGCCACGATCAAATACTTTTTCACGAAGTACCTCCGGTCCATAAAACTTGCATGGTCCGGTTGCACGTAGGTTAATGCCCGGAGAAAGATTCGTGAATGGCTGGTTACGGACCAGGGTCATCTGGCGCGCATCATGTGCAACACGAATTGATCGGGATGTAATGATCGCCAACGTCCAAACCGTTTAGGCTTCACAGCGAGGGTGTGTTCCGCCCTTAGCCAAACAACCACCCAACCGGTTCTGGAGATACCCCATGAAAACCAACTTCCCCTCTTTGACCATGGTCCTGCTCGCTGCCCTGGCCATTCCCGTCAAGGGCCAAACCGCACGAAAGGCGATCCCGGGCTACTCCGTGAGCGTCTTCACAATGGGCGTCAGCGGCAAGTACACTGCCCCCGATTCCATTGCTGTTCTGGGTGACCGAATCTACATCGGATATGGGGACGGAAACGATCCCGGCGGTGTCGACGGAAAATCAAATCAGATTGTCGAGTACAACGAAAGCGGCAGCCCGCTCTACGTCTACACAGTGGTTGGCCATAACGACGGCATGAAAGTCAACCCTTACACTCACTCGATCTGGGCGATGCAGAACGAAGACGGCAATCCGAACCTCGTCATCATCGACCCGACCACTCACCAACAGAAGACCTACACGTTTGTTGCAGCGCCACCGCATGGCGGAGGATACGACGACATCGTGTTCCGCAACGGCAGGGCGTACTTCAGCGCTTCTAATCCTGCCAACAATCCAAACACGGGCCCTGCGATTGTTGAAGCTACGCTTGTCGGCAGCACCATTGATGTCACTCCCGCTCTCGAGGGCAATGCTACAGCGACCAATGTAGTCACTGGAGATTCGGTAACGCTGAACCTGCAGGATCCGGACTCGATGACCATCACTCCCTCCAATGACATTCTGCTGGATAGCCAGGGTGACTCGGAGTTGGTATTGCTTCACAGCCCAGGGATGAGCAACCAGAGCATCATGGTCGTTTCGCTGAGTTCGCCATTTGGAACTCCGCAGGCCGATGACACGCTGTTCGTTCCGTCCGACAGCGGATTCATCCTATTGAGCGATACGCCCGCAAACACGGTCTACATGATCCGCAGATCGAAGTTCGTCCC
The DNA here is from genome assembly GCA_003151435.1 of Acidobacteriaceae bacterium. Classification (GTDB taxonomy): domain Bacteria; phylum Acidobacteriota; class Terriglobia; order Terriglobales; family Acidobacteriaceae; genus Telmatobacter. Next base: position 3,022 of record PLXP01000220.1, on the reverse strand, counting down.
TGGCACTGCGTATAGCGCAGCCCTTGGCGCTCCGGATTCGAATGGTGCGTCGGTGGGTTTTGTCGGCGTACTTGATATGAACTTCGGCGATATCACTCCCGTCGTGACCGGATTCAAAAGCCCGCACGGCATGGCTTTCGTGAAGACTCACAGCGATGATGACGAGGACAGAGCAAGGTGCGATGCGAACAGCTCGCGCGCCGATTAGTCTCAGTGCTGTATCTGGATCCCCCACCGCGCAAGAGTCGGTAGTCGCCAGACTTTGAAGGATGAAAAGGGAAGGAGGGCCGTTAAGCGCTTTCAATGGCTAACATCCGAAATTGGACATCGGGTGCTTGCCCAACACCAATGTTCGCTGATGATGTTCCAGCGTTTGGCGATTGCGCAAGGATATCGCTCGAATCGCCTTCTAAAGATTGTCGACCAAGCTCACCCGAAGAAAAAGGAGATGAATTTCCTGCTCCCATTTCCTCTCGATCACTGATCGCGCTCTGTCGCTTCTCTGGCGATCCGCGCAGCTACTTGATTCACGTCCTTACGCGCTCTTCTCCCCCGGGGATGTTCCGCGCATAAGTGTCGCACGAATGCTCTCAGGAGTCCGTCGCGTGAATTCGTCCCGTCTTGAACCAACTGCGGATAGGGCCGTGCCCATCCGCAGTTGCTACAAATCCACACTTGAACGCCGTTCTCGCGGGTCTCCATCAATTCTCTATTACCGGCCATATTTGGAGTCTGCGCCGGACAACATTCCGCCGCTAGACCTGTGGAAAACCAAACTACACCGCTTCCAGGCGCCGAAGTAGCTTGCGGTTTCGGATACAGAGTGGGGTACAGAAATCAGTTGGTAAAAGCGCGCGCAACTACCCCAAATTACGCTAACATCAGGATTTGGGTCTGCGCTTAGTTAAGCTTAAGATGGGTATTTACTGCTCCCCACACTGCTGCTCGTCGCCGAACTGTGCCCGAAACTCCTGCACCGTCAGCATCTTAGTTCGCGATTTGCTGTCCGACTTCTTCATGCAAATAGCTATATCGCCATATACTCGAAGCGTCAAGCAGCCGAAAGGGCGCTCACCTTGCTGAATGTCATTCTCCGCAGGAGCTTGAGGTGATTCTCTAACTTCTCAGACTACCCGCATGATCATTCCGCCCACCTCACTGCGGTGCTCAGTGACGAGGCGGAGCACAACCCGTCGCCGCGGGACAAGCACATTCTTCTGATCGGGGCCCGGGAAAGAAAAGGGGATGCTTGACCTTCGCCCTGTCTATGCAACAATGCTCCTCCAACAGGATGCACCCCGGACACGATGAAGCCCGCGTCCTCAAGTGCCAGGTGCCTTCCCCGCCAGCGGCAGACACTTAGCCAGAAAGCGGCCATGGTGACGGATCCGTCGATAGCTTCATGATCGCAGGTTCATCTCGGATGGAGACCATGCAGTGAGGATTGAGAAGTTATTCGATTTACGGAAACTTAACTCCGCGTCGAGAAACTTCGGTGTATACCTATCCCAAGACCGCTTTTGAAAAACTTAGAGATGAATGGATGGGCCCCTACCTATGCCGATAAGGAACCTGTATGTCGCTTCCTACCTATTATTTGCCAGTATATGCTGCGCACAGAACGTTCCCCGATCCTCTCACGTCTGGATGATCACCGAAGAGAATCACAGTTACGAGGAAGTCGTTGGCAACTCTCAGATGCCTTACTACAATCAGCTTATCCATCAATATGGACTCGCCACCCAGTTCTATTCCGATCAGCATAGTTCTCTTCCCGCATTGATGTGGTTTGTCGCTGGAGCCGTGGTTGAGCCAAACAACGACACGGTTTCGTGCGGCCATACTGCGGACAATGTCGTTCGTGAACTTCTGAAGCAGGGATATACCTGGAGGACATACCAATCCAACTTGCCTTTCGCAGGCTTTCAGGGGCTTTATTCGGGCACAACCGATGTCTACTACCGTCGCCACAACCCGCTGATTGACTTTATGGATGCGTGCCCAGGAACAGGACAGGACATGAACAGCGTACCCTATACCCAAATGGCGACGGACTTTGCGCAAGGCCAAACAGTCAACTACGCCTACATCACTCCGGCCGGAGACGAAGATGCGCACGATGGTACGCTCCAGGCCGCGGATCAGTGGCTGCAGGCGAATCTTCCGGCCATCTTGGCGCGCCCGAGTTCAGTCCCGGAGGCGATGGCATTCTCTTTATCGTCTGGGATGAGGGCACCCTCACGACCGACAACCGTTGTTCCGCCACGGTAGCGCAGGGATGCGGCGGGCGAACCGCGACTCTCGTGATCGGTCCGCAGGTAAAGCCGGGTTATCAGTCGACGATCGCTTATCACAACGAGAGCGTACTGAAGACAGTGTGCGCGGCCATGGGCCTGCCGACTTGTCCCAATGCCGCACAGAGCGCGGCGCCCATGGCGGACTTTTTCAAGTCAACCACGGCGGGAAGTCCAACGAACGGCATCGTCATTTCAACTCCCGGAAACGGAGCCACTGTCGTTGGCGCGGTCCACTTGATTGCGAGTGCTTCAGAGAGCCAGCCCGTAAGCCAGACACAAGTCTGGGACAACGGTGCAAAGCTCGGCGTGTATGGCGAGCAGGTCGATGCCATCTACAATCTGGCCTCTGGAAAGCACACCACCACCGTGCTCGACCTGGACTCTTCCTGGAAGATCATTCATGGCTCTTCTGTAGCCTATAGTGTGCAGCCGCTTGTGAACGGGTTGCAGATCATATCGCCCACGCCCAATGAAGTCATCAACATGTCCACAGTCCATGTCGTTGCGCACGCAAATGAATCGGTACCGATAGGTCAGATGCAGGTGTGGGATAACGGCGTCAAGCTGGGCTGGTACGCGGGGGCGGACGTGAACCAGTACTACAGTCTCGCACCCGGATCACATGTTGTTACGGTTCTAGACCTCGACCGCAACAATAACATTCTCCATGGACCCAGTGTTTCCTATTCTGTTCAATAAATGAGTTATAAGTTGTGTGCCACTAT
>PLXP01000112.1 GCA_003151435.1 Acidobacteriaceae bacterium | reverse complement strand
CTCCGGCCAGCGCTGCCGGCTCAACCGCTCCCCACACTGCTGCTCGTCGCCGAACTGTGCCCGAAACTCCTGCACCGTCAGCATCTTAGTTCGCGAGTTGCTGCCTGACTTCTTCATCGAAATAACTATATCGCCATATCTTCGCCTGAGCAAGATGGATATTCATCTTGAAGTATTTGCGGCACCCTTCGGCTGCGCTCAGGGCAGGCCAAAAGTCGTGCCCTTTCAAAGCCAGAGAGTTTTTCGCAGTCTAAGGCACTGTGAACGGGCGCAGGCCGTCGGACGGGAACAGACCTGTGGGGCTGGTGACTGTCGATGGCTGGGTGCGGAACATGTAGTGGATGGAGAAGCCAGCCGAAACAGAGGCGTAGTTCCGGGAGTTGTTGGCGCTCAGAAACGCTCCGGCAAACCAGTGCGGACCGATCTGGTAGCCCATGTTCCCGCGCAGGTTGTAGTTGGGCCCCACACTGGTCAAAGACGGCAGAGCGGCGTTATTGAGAGCGACCTCGCTGGCCTTTTGCGCCGCCAGCGGAAACAGCGGCGTGGTGTCCTGCTGAAACGCCTGCACGCCAAAGCCGCCGAGAATCTCATAGTGCCAGTGGGTCAGGTAATGGCCGGTCCAGGTAAACGGAACATTGGCCAGAAAGTAGGCTTGGGGGCTGAAGTATCCACCCATGCCGTAAGTGTAGGCCATTTCGTTGTGTGCATAGTGCATGGCGAAGAAGTTGGCGCCGACGCTCAGGTTGCCGTACTCGGGCACCGACCAAATGCGCCAGTACGCGCCCACTGAGCCGTCCATGCGGCTGTTGGTTTCCACCTGGTAGCCGGTCAGGTATTGGCCGCCCACTCCCACGTAGAAGCCCGATTGGGCATCGCCCCGCGCATACTGCACGTTGCCCTGGTTGGCCATCACGCCTCCCCAGATGCTGCCGGGGAAGCTGAGCGAGGCCGTGCCGGGGTCACGCAAGCCGCCATAGGAAAGCTGCGTATCTTTGACGGAGTCGCGGACAAAGCTGAACGTGAACGGCCCATTGGCCGGCCGCCACTGCGCACGACCCGTCACATTGGAAACCAGGAAGCCCCAGGGCGTGTAGCCAGCAGCCATGGAGAGATGCGGAAACGCTAACTGGATTTCGCCGCCCAAGCCGGCTGCATTCTGCTGCGGCGGCGGAGTGGCTGGAGCGGTGGTGGAGGTGGTGGTCGAGGAGGCGCCGGTGTTGATGTCAGTGCCGAGCGGCTGCGGAATGGTGAGCAGGGACCGGCCCGCCGTGGTGGACTCCTGGACCTGAATCACGCTCGTGCCATCGGCCTGTCCGGAATCGAGAAACACCGGCTTGGCGAGGATGGTGAAGCGAGCGTTGTAACCCAGCGGCACTGAAAACTCGAAAGGAGCCTCGAGCGCGGAGAGGTGGTCGTAGCCCAGGTCGCCGCTGCGATAGTTAATGACGCCTGTGCCACCCATCCATCCGCTATAGCCGCTCTCAAGAGAGCGCAACTGCGTCTCGGCTTCATCGCGCGGGCTGGGCAAACGCGGTTGGCGCTGTACCCGCACCCAAGGCCCACGCAGCGGAGGAAGGTTGCGCTGCTCCAGTTCATCGTCAGACAAGCCGCTTGGGGAGGTGGACTGCGGGTTTGCTTCGGGCGATTGGGTCACCGGAACCGGTTGCTGGTTCTCTTCGGCCGGGGCGGTGGCCAGCGTGGGAACCGTCTCGGTCTCGGTGGCGGCCTGCTTGCGGCGCTTTGCTGCCTTCTTGCCGGTTTCGGCGGGGGGCGTTCCGGGCAGCGGTTTTCCAGTCTGCTTGGCAGGCTTGCCTGCCGGCGGCTGCGCCTGTGGGGTTGTGGCCGGCTGCTGCTTCTGGGCAGAATAGGCGCCGGTCGCGGCTTCCTGCGCGGACGGGGTGTACTGGGCTGCGTTGTAGGCGGCTGGACCGGGCTGGGCGGGGTCGGCAGCACGCGAAGGGCTCGACGGCAGCGCTATCGGGGCGTTCCCGAGAGCGTGGATCTGGGCTGTGGAGCCCTGGGTCAACTGCCCGTCTGTCTGCTCGGCAAACAGAGCCTGGGCCTGGGCTGCCTTGGGGTCCACGGGTTGAGCGGTGATGCGCAGGTGCGGCGGCGTGCCTGAATCAGGGGGAGCAACGGAGGACTGCGGGGACGGAAGCCAGAGCGGGCCGGACTGCGGCGCCTGCGGAGCCGTGGTGGCGGGCGCAGGAGAAGACTGTGGCGAAGGAATGTAGACGGGAGCCGGTGGCGTCGTCGGATTCGTGCTGGGAGGCGCGGTGTCGGTGGTGGTGACGTTCTCTTCCGAGGGGGGCAGGTTCATTTTGCCCATATAACTCGGAGGGCCGGAGGAGCGCTTATGGGTCCCGGATTTCGAAGCGGTGTGGCGCGTCGCGCCTGGTGCCGGATTGGCAGTCGTGGTTTCGGTGGCGGGCTGCGAGTAAGGCTGCGCGCTGGCCTGCGGAACCGCGTTGGGAACGGAGGGCGAACGCACCGCAGGCGCCGCGGGCACAGGAATCTGAGTGGAGGACGGCGCGTAGAGGTACTGGCTGTTCTGCGCCATCCGTTGCGGCTGGGTCAGAACCACGGGAGCCGTTCCGTTGTAGGGATCGGGGCCATAGGCCGGCAGTGGCGGCAGCTTGTTGGTCTTTGGAAACGGCTCATTGTTGGGGTCGAGCAGGCGCTGCAGATCGGCTGCCGTGGTGGCCCGGTGCGGACGGTTGCTGACGTCGGGATAAGCCAGGTCGTGGGCCAGACGATCGGTAGGCGAGGACTGCGGCATGGCCGCGAGAGCGGCGCGCCAATACTCGGCTGCGCGCTGGTTGTCTCCGCGAGCCTGCTCAAAACGGGCAGCCATGCCCAGGATGCCGCCATCGGCCGGGAACCGGTCCAGCGCCTGGCGCAGCCATGTCTCCGCCTGGGTCTTGTCGCTGGCCGCCAGTGCCGCGCCAATGGCGCCCTGGAAATCGGCGGCGCTCGCGTCTTGCATGGGGACAGCTTTGTAGATGGCCAGCGCTTCTTTGGTCTGGCCGGTCTTGAGATAGCCGCCAGCCAGCACCTTGCGCACCGTCATGTTCTCAGGAAAGGCCAGCGACGCGGCCTCCAATATTTCGACCGCGCGCTCGCTGTCGTTGTTGTCGATGGCCACGCCGGCGCGGCGCACGCTCCAGTTGGCCCAGATGGTCTGGACCGTCTCGCGCTGCAGTGCGGTCAGGTCCTGACGGCTTCCCAACCGCATGAGCGCTGGATAAAGAGCGCGATCGTTCTTGGTGTTGTAGAGCAGCCATGCGTTCTGAATCTCAATGTTGGCGGGCGCCGGGGTCTTGAGCCGCGCGTAATACGCCTGCACGCGACTCATGTACTCAATGGCGTGCGCCGTGTCGCCGGCAGAGGCGTAGAGACTTGCCTCACCCTGCACAAAGTCGGGATCGGCCTCAAGCTGTTTGCGCACCGCGGGCGGAATGAGCGCAATCTCCTCGAGCGCCTCCGTGGTGTGGTTGGTGGCCTGCAGGGTCGCGATCATGCCCTTCCACGCGTCGGTACGATCGGGGTGCGCGGTGAGCACCTGGCGATAGATGGCATAGGCCTGCGCGGTGTTGTTCCGCTGCAGATAAGTGCCTGCCAACTGCAACTGGAGTTGCAGGCTGGGCTGTCCGCCGGCCGCCAACTGTAGCTTGACTGAACGCTCCAGCAGGCCCTGCGCGATGTCGAACTGGTTGGCTTGCTGGTAAATGGACCCGAGCATCGACAGGAATCCAGCATCGGAGAGCGCCGCGTCGTAGGTGGCGGGAGGCATCTTCTCGACATCGCCGATGGCCGCATTATCCTGATTGAGTTCGTGGTGCGCACTCACCAGGCCCATCCACGCGGACAGATTGCCGGAGTCGTCGTTGAGAATCTGCGTGTACAGCTCCGCCGCCTGATCGAAGCGGTGCGCCTCCATCAGGATGCCGGCGTACTGCAGCCGGGTGTCCGCCTTGAGGTTGGCGCCGTTGCTCGGGAATGGAAGCGCCAAAGCCTGGGCCAGCACGCGCTGCGCGTCTCCCGCGCGATTTTCGGATCGGTAGACCGTGGCCAGGGTACGCAGATACTCCGGATCGCGAGTCAAGGCGGCTTTGACCGGCGCTGGAAAGCGGCTCGCCGTTTCTAAAGCTTTTTGATTTTGGCCATCGCGCGCGTAGGCCAGGAACAGTCCGCGCCAGGCGTCGGTGCTGCGCGGCTCGGCTTTCAGCAAGTCCTGATAGGCATCCGCCGCCTGGGTGTACTGCTGTTCCTTGGTCAGGAGGCCAGCCATGCCATTGAGCGCCTCAGGGCTGCGCGGCCGCATGGTCAGCGCCTCTTTATACCTGGCCGCAGCGACGTCGAACTGATTCTCAGTGAAGGCCTGCGACGCCTCGCCCATGGTGTACCAGAAGCGCGACGTAGCGAGACCATTCTCGACGGCTGCGGCCTTGTAGCCATTCTGTTCAGCCTGGGTGAGGTAGCTGATGGCGCCGGCGAAGTTGCTCTGCTGCATGCGCAAAAAACCCATGCCCGCCGCGACACGGCCGTTGTTGGGATCCTGCTGGAGCAGATCCATGAAGCGCGTCTGCGCCTCTTCAAGCCGGTGCGCATTCAACGCGGCAAAGGCAGCCCGTTCCGCGGCCGTGCGCGCGATGCCGGAGTTCATTTGCGCGAGCTTGCTTTCATTCTCTTTGAGGTGGCCGGAGATCTCGGTGTCCTGCGGATGCTCCTTCATGTACTGGCGGAGTTCCGCGGCGGAGGAGGGGTTTGCCGCGTCCCACATGAGGGCCTGACGCAAGGGCGCCTGGGCATTCGGTTCGGATGCGTGCGCCTGAAGTATGCGGATGCCTTCGGCGCGCGTTCTGGCATCGTAGGTGAGCATCGTACCCAGTTCCACGGCGTAGCGCGTGTCGCCGGGATTGCGTGCGGCGAGGGCGCGCATGGCCGCGATGGCCATCTCTTTGCCGCTGGCGGTGCCGTACAACGTTTGGTAGTACGCCATCGCGATATCGCCGTCCGGCGGGCGGTCGCCGTAGATCTCGCGATAGATGCGCATGGCATCTTCATTTTTGCCCTGGCGTGCCAGTTCGCCCGCCTGGCGAAGGCGATCACTCTGCGTGCGCGTGCTGGCCAGCGCCTGAATTCTGGCGATATTGGGATTGTTTGGATCGGCGCTACGCAGGCGCTCAAGCGCGGCCTCTGCCTGCGCCGGTGTGCCGCTCAGCTTGTAGTCGCGTGCGAGGCCGGCCAGCGCCTCGGAGTTTTTGGGGTCGGAAAGCAGGATCTGCTGCCACAACTGGATGGCCATGTCAGGCCGTCCGCGTGACTCGAGTGCGCGGGCATTTGTGACCAGGATCTGACGCGTCTTCTCCGGTCCCGCAGGGGCGGTCGACTTCTGCGCAGAGCCCGGCTGGAACAACATAGCCAGGCCAACCGCCAAGATGATTTTCGTCCGCAGTGCCCTGTGCGCAACCGTCATGAGCGTGTCCACTCCACTTTCAGTTCCCCTCGCGGACCAAACCGAAATCTGCCATCCAAAAAGCCGGTCGCAAACAGGACAAGATTCTGATCGTAATATGTGGGGTCTTTGCCATACAAACCCGTCGACGAATCAAGCTGCGCCCCAATCCTAACCCTTTGCTGTGCCGCGGCCTTGTCCAGAGCGGGGATGGCCCGCAGATACGGAAGAACCGCCGCAGAAAATCCCACAGGACCATCATGCTCCAACGGAATGCCCTGCTCGCTCACCTTTTCAGGAGGCGCACCATGATTGCCAAGATAGGAACCCATTCCGGAGATGGCCCCGATCATTTCGGTACGCGTGTGGCCCGCTCCATCGAGCATGCCTGCCCACAGGTACACACGGATGGCGTCGTAGCTGCCGTCGGCGGGAGGCGCGTCCTTTCCCGCGGGCGCGGGCCCAGGAGCCGGATAGAAACCGTCGCTGGGAACGTAGTCCACCCAGTCCATGACAAAACCATGGCGCGCACTCTGGCGCAACAGGCGCGGGATGTTCATGACAATCGCACTCCAGGGTCCGGCAGGGTCGACTACGGCGAAACGCTGAAAGATGAAGAGCGGTAGGTAACTCGGGTTCACCGTCCAGGTCTTGTCGTGCACAAAGGAAGCGGTGGGTCCGGGCATCAACATCAGGCCGAATGCGGGCAGATCGGCCACTTCCTGTTTGGCGATCTGCGCCATCATCTGCCGGCCGAGATTGGTGTAGGCCGGGTTCTTCCACAAGCGGCCGGCCTCGATCAGGTCGTAGGCAATCCAGCAATCGGAATCGGATGCGGGATTGGGATCGATCAGTTTCCACTCGCCTTCTTTTGACCTGCCCCAGAGCCAGCCGGGGAGATGCGCGGCCAGGCTGCCGCCGGCCAGGTTGGATTGGGTCCATGCCAGCAGGTGTTCAAAGCGCGGGCGATCGTTGTCGGCCAGGGCGAAGAACAGCGCGTACGACTGGCCCTCCGACGTGGTGCGGTCGGCACCGTGGTGGTCGACGACCCTACCCTGCGGGTCGATGAAATGCGCGGCATAAGTGTCCCACAACGTCCACGGACCCTGCTTGCAACCGCCGCTGGCGCCCAGAAGGAGGAACAAGAGGATGAGGATCAAACGCCGCCGTGACCGTGATGCCCGAGGACCCATTGCCGCAGTTCTCCTCAAAAAATGTTTCCGCCGCATTTCCGTAGGCCGGTCTGTACGGCGGCCGCTCACGTCCACAGGTTGATGCGGACGAAGGGGTATGCCGGTCTTAGTCCTCGATCATCCTCAAGCGAGCCCTGGCTTTTTGGCGCAGCCACTGCCTGGTCCAGATCGCCAGCAGGAACGCCAGGATCAGGATAACCACGGCGGCCAGCCACGGAACCTCCATGAACCACAGCGTCAACCGCGTCCACCATGGCAGCAGGCCGACATGGTAGATGGCGGCGCCCACACGGAACGACTGGAACCGCGTACCGAGCAGCAACGAAACAGAGCCCTGAATATCGCTGGCCTGCTGAACATACAGGAACGTGGCCATGAAGGGCTCGAAATTGGATGTGTCCTTCAAGTGAATGGCAACCACGCTCTTGCCGTCGTTCATATCGAATGGCGACTCGATGCCCTCAATCACTGCGTCCGGCGTGCCCGTCGTGGTGAGATCCCCGGATTCGGCGTGCTCATCCGATTCCACCTTCCACCAAGCGTGATGAATGGGAGCAAAGAATCCCTGCGTGTCATGCACCTGGATCTTTCCGGAGTGCAATGTCACGGGCAGATTGTCGGCAATCTTGTCGAAGCCCGGTTGGTCATCTCCCGTTCCAATGACCAAGAAGTCAGTCTTCGCGCCCGATTGCATTGCCTCCGGGCCGGCCACGGTCACGCGCAATGCTGGAAAGCCTGTCTGCCGGCCGAAGTGTCCCATCAGCGTGACAAACATCTCGATTTCCTGCTCAGTCGGCGTGGGAGGCAATACTACCGTGGTGCCGGCCAGGTCGGCGAACCGCGTAAACGGGAAGCCGGCGTTGGCGAAGATCTCCAGGTTGGGCATGGGCGCGTAGTGGGAATAGCCGGTCAGATCGAGATAGGTGTCGCGCAGAATGGACGCCTGCATATTGATCGGCGTGGTGTCCTGGCAGTTGCTCTTCTTGAGCAACTGGAAGGTGAAATCGAACGAAAGCGAATTGGAGAATGGACGCAGGTTTACGACGGGCACCGGCAAATCCATCTGCATCCTGCGCGAGGCTTCCTGCCCGGGGACCAGAGGAACGGAACCGAGAAATGCGTTGTTGACCCTCAACTGCATGCTGGAGATGGGGCCGATGGGAATGGAATTGTAGCGATACGACAGCCTGAGAACGGCATTCTGGCGATCGGAGTAGAAGAGGTCGGGCGCAATGCGGAAATAGACATTCAAAGGAGCCGAACCATCCCCCTGAAGCTGGTCCGCCGTGGCATAGTCCGACAGTATGACCGTCCGGTCAGTCCGCGCCCAGCGCGGGGCTCCATCAGCGGGCTGCGGTTTGGGCAGCGTCAGGGCATCGATCGACGCCTGCGGCCCCTGCAGAAGGTCGGTGTGCATGGCCACGGCCTGGGCAGCGCGAACAAGCTGGTCCGCGTCGCCTCCGGCCACGATGAGCACTTTGCCAAATGGATCATTCGGATTGGTGCGCATGGCCACTGTCGGCGCGCTCACAGAAGTCAAGTCCATGCCTGCAGGCAAGTTCGAGGCGCCCTCGGCAATCACGATGGCGTTGCCTGCGGGCAGAGTCCCGACGTGAACCGGAAAACGCACCGGGCGGCTCTCAGAGACCATGCCGAAGTAGCTGGTGACCACGCCGGCGGCTTGAATGGCTTTGGCGGAAGGCGCCGATGCGAAGACGACAGGAACGCTCAAGGGTTGCACGACTGCCGGATCGAGGAAAGGCAGAGGCAGTTGCTTGAGGTCGTCGGCCAGCGGCAGCAGATCGCCCTGGATATCGAGATAGGTGTTGCGATGGATGCGCGACCACAACGTGGTGTTGGCGGGGTCTTCGCACACCATGGTGTAGTGGCCGATGAACTGGATGCTGAGCGCATTGTTGTGCACCATCAGCTCCGGTGGAATCGAGAACTCCGCTTCGCCGGTCTGGCCTGCCGATCCGCCGGACTGGTTCGGGGTGGGCTGAACGGTGGCAAACAGGGTTCCGTTCATCATCAGCTTGATGTGGCTGAGCTGGGGCAGGAGGCTGGGAGAAAAAGCGTAGTAGACATGAATCTTCGCCGTCCGCGCCACGTGGGTCTGCGGAAGGGTGAAGTAGATGGTGTGACTGCTGTCGATGCCGTGCAACTCAACCAGCGGCGCGCCCGCATCGGCCAGGCTGAACGTATCGCGAAACTGTCCCGGAGGCGAAGGAGGCAGCACGGGCCTGCCGATTGCTCCCGCCTGCTGCCCATCGGCGTTGATAGCGGCCTGTGCGCGCAGATGCGGAGCCGTAGCGCCCAAGAGCATGGCGATAGCGAGAATGACCGCAGATCGAATGGCCGGAAGAGCCGGCGCTTTTTTCGCTATCTTCTTTTGGAAGGAAAAGAGGCTCGTGAACGTGGTGCGCAGGCCGTGCATCGAGATCTGGAAGATGCGGCCGAGGCTGCGCAACACGTTGTCGCTTTCGCGCGATTCACCCCAGCCCAACCATGAGTCGGCACGGGAATAGAGCACCATCGTCAGCACTTCCTGCTCGGTAATCGTCAAGCCTTCAAACCGGACCCGCAGCACGGAGCCCTCCGACGAAACTACGGTTGCGCGCAGCTCATTTGCTACGGAAGGGAGCGGGAATGCCAGCCGGATTTCGGACTGCGGGGCGGTATCGAGCGATTCGCCGAACCGGATGCTGCTGCCGCCGGAAGACATATCGATCGTCTCTCCCGCAACCGCGCGTCCATCGGGCAGTTTTGCCATCACCGGCGTCACCAGGCTGATGCGAACCGTGGTCCGCAACTGTTTCATCTCGCGAGCCACGGCGGTCGTCACGCCGAGGATCACAACGTTGAAGAGACACCAGATCACGTTCATGATCACGGTGCCGGGCCGGTCGCGATCCCAGATGAAGTAGCGCGGGATAGCAACCAGAAGACCCGCGAGGTTGAAAATCAGCAGGATCAGGAACGGCTGAGCAATCTTGGTATCGAAGAATGTCCTTTTTACCACACCACCCTTGGCGGTCACGTTGAACTTGCCGAGCTTGGGGTTGATGAGCGCCATCATGGTGGGCAGCAGGATGTACGGCGACAGCACGGTCTCGTAGATTTCGTTCCAGAACGAGTGGCGGTGCTCACCCTGAATGCGCGAGTTGGTCACGTTGGAGAGAATCAGGTGAGGCAGGGCGTAGGCCAGAATCGCGGCCCAGTAGCCGGGCACGTTGGTGTGGTTCAGGAGCAGGTAAATGAGGGGTGCGGAGAGGAAGATCAAGCGCGGCACGGCGTAGAGAAAGTGCATCATCGCGTTGAAATAGCAAAGGCGCTGGGGAAACTTGAGACCCGGCGCGAAGAGAGGATTATCGGTGCGCAGAATCTGGATCATTCCGCGTGCCCAGCGAATGCGCTGGCCGACATGGGCCGAGAGCCGCTCAGTGGCCAGGCCCGCGGCCTGGGGAATGTTGATGTAGGCGGTGCCCCATCCGTTCATCTGCATGCGCAGCGACGTGTGCGCGTCTTCAGTGACGGTCTCGACGGCGATGCCGCCGATTTCGTCCAGCGCGGTGCGCCGCAATACCGCGCAGGAACCGCAGAAGAAGGTCGCATTCCAGAAATCGTTGCCGTCCTGCACGATGCCGTAGAACAGCTCGCCCTCGTTGGGAATGATGCGGAACTGCTGCAGGTTGCGCTCAAACGGATCGGGCGAATAGAAGTGGTGAGGCGTCTGCAGCATGGCCAGCTTGCGGTCGCGCAGAAACCAGCCCATGGTCATCTGCAGAAAGCTGCGCGTCGGCACGTGGTCGCAATCGAAGATGGCCACGTAGGGCGAGTTCATGCTCTTGAGGGCAGTGTTGATGTTGCCGGCCTTGGCATGCTTGTTGTCGTTGCGCGTCTTGTAACCGATACCCGCCTCAAATGCGAAGTCCGCAAATTCCTTGCGTCTTCCATCGTCGAGGATATAGATGTGCAGTTTCTCGGCCGGCCAGTCGATGTTGAGCGCGCCCAGGGCCGTATAGCGCACCACGTCGAGCGGCTCATTGTAGGTGGGAATCAGGACGTCGACGTGGGGCCACTCCCCTGAATCGTCGGGCAGCGACACCGGCGCTCGGCGCAGGGGCCAGATGGTCTGAAAGTAACCCAGGAAGAGAATGAAGAATGCGTAAACCTCAGCCATGATCAGGCTGATGATGAAGAATGCGTCGAGCGCGCCCCAGTGGTTGGCCGGATCCCGGAAGAACTGCACCGTTCCGGAGATGCGCCAGTATCCATACCGGAAGGTACAGAACATCGACATCAACATCAGGGTGAGCGTAATCAGGTAGGAGTCAGAGCTGCGCGCGATGGCCAGGCCGAGCAGAAGCGTGAGGAGTCCGCAGACCGCCTGTTGGGGCCAGGTGAGAGGAAGAACAGCGAGAAAGTAGAAAACCGCTGCTCCCAAAAGCAGGAAAACAAGGCGAAGGAGCTTGGTTCCGGCATTCTCCCCTGCCCCGATATCCTGCCAGAGGCCCGATGGCGTCATCTTTCACTCCAGCGGACGCCGCGATAACCCGTCGTGGCGGGCGCAGCGAGACTCTTGACCCAACTGGCCAGGCTGCCGAAATCCTCGGCAACGGTCGAGTTGGGAGCGTAGTCCACCACGGTCATTCCTTCCGCCAGGGCTTCGCTCACAGCGGGAGTGCGACGCAGCGCGAAGGGCAGCAAACGGTCGCCCAGTTGCTCGCGCAGCACTTCGCGCACATCCAGATGCAGAGGCACCGAGGGATCGAACTGGTTGAGCACGTAGAAAGGAAGCACCGGCTGGCCTGAGCCGCTGACATTGCGCTGGAAGAAGGCATCGATGGAACTGACGCTGACTACCGAACTCATGTCAGGAATCACCGGTACAAGGACCGTAGGCGCCATGCGCAGCACGCGCCGGGTGGTGGCGCCGGAAGCGGTGGCTAGATCGACAATGATGCGGCTCGCCCCGCGGGCATTGCGGGAAATCTCCTGGGTCAGCACTTCCTGGGGCGCAGTCTCCGGGCCGAGGGTTTCAGGGTCCACCGTCAGGGTCTGGATGGGCGCATCGCCGCTGGCTCCGGGAGGGTTGAAGGTCCTGAGGACACCGGGGCGCTGATCGCGGGCGCCAAAAAAGAACGGCAACAGGCCGAAAGCCGCTGTATCCACCAGCAGCACACGCTCGCCGCGAGCTGAAAGCGCCCGGCCCAGCGTGGCCACCAGGCTGGTTTTGCCAACGCCGCCGGCCAGCGAAAAAACCGCAAGCACCGGAGCGCGCGAAGCAGCAGGCGCGGGGGCAGACTCCACAGCAGCAACACCGCCGGCAAAGACACCCTTCAATGCGAACCAGCGGGAGGTCAGCCGGTCGCGCGATCCCTGCAGCGTGTCTTCTGGAGCTTGTGGAACAGGCTGGCTGGCCATTTCTCCACGGCCGGCCGCGAGCCATGCGGGACGAGCGACGCTCTCGCGCGGATCGGTCGGAGTCCACGGGGTGCGGGTCTGGAGAAAATTCTCTTCGCGCATGGGCGCAAACGAGACCTGGCTCATGGCAGGCATATACGCCTGGGGCTGGCTGTAGGCCGGGTACTGGGGCGCCGGGGCCGGATAGTACGCAGGGGGGGGTGCGGAAGCAGCGTAGGCGGGTGCGGCAACGGGAGATGACTCGGGACGCGACTGCTGCCATGCGCGCTGTTGCGCCGCTTGCTGGGCTGCCTGCTGCTCGGCTTTCAGGGCGTTTTCTTTGGCGACGATCTCGGCCTGGCGGTCTGCCTCGGCGGCCCGAGCCGCTTCAGTGGCCCGAAGTGCCTCGGCAACCTTCAGGGCTTCGGCATCTTCACGCACGCGCCGGCGCTCGGCTTCAATCGCATCCTGCACGCGCTGGCGTGCGTTCTCGCGGGTCTGCGCCCTTGAGGCTGAAAAGTCCCGATATTTTGCGCCATGCAGATTGGCCCAGGAATAGAGCGTTGCAACGTCTTCGGGCGTCTCATTTGGGTCGACAAGCGCTTTGCGGTCTGTCATTGGCCACCTTCGCCTTTCCGGATCGGCGATTCCCGCAGTGCTTGTCCCCGCCTTAAAAGCTCGTAACGCGGAATCAGGCAAATGCACACCCGCCGGAGAGGATCCCTTGCACTCCAAATGCTAGTTGCAGGCTGTTGTCAAAACAATAACACTTGCACGGTTACCTACCTAACACTTTCTCGCCACTACCAAGAGCGCCAGGCGCTCGATTTCAGGCGTTTGGCGGCGTTTAGCGGGGAGGCGCAAGGAAGCGGTTTCCGCAACAGAAATGGGGTAATACAGAACAGGGTAAAGCAAGGAATGGCGGCGCGGCCGTCGATGCTTGAAAAGGGGGAGCTTAGTCGTCACTCCCCCGATACGGCGCGCACAGAATTCGCCGCCCCGGCCGGCACAACGTTGCGCACAAAATGCCCCCCCGGAAGCGGCCGGCAAAACCGCGAAGCCGGTTGGCGCTTTTCGCCCCATCCACAAGTTCTCCGAAGACGGTCCTATGGTAGCTTTGAAGAAGCGGCCTTGAACGAGCTCGTAGCTCAGTTGGTAGAGCAACGCCCTTTTAAGGCGTGGGTCCTGGGTTCGAGTCCCAGCGAGCTCACCACTCCTTCCGGCCGCAATGTCCCCAATACCCCTCATTCGCTCCGGGCCAGCGGCATGCGCCAGCGCCGAACTGGCCGCCGCCGAACCTGTCGTAGCCGACACCAGTGTTGCGCCGCTCTTTTTGCACATCCGCGCAAGAAAAGCCCCGTAGCGCTGAGGCTGCTGACAGTGGCTGGGAGCATTCCCTGAGGGGCTAAAGCCCGTCCTTTATTTTGAAGCGTTTGCGGCACGACTGAAGTCATGCCCTTTCAAAACAAAGAGCCTGCGCGGCTCTCAGCCCCTGGGCCAGAAGTGTTCTTCTGAGCAGGCGTGCAGCCGTTGCGCCGCATCCTCGGGGGTGATATCGCGCTGCGGCATGCCGAGCATTTCAAAGCCCACCATGAACTTGCGCACCGTGGCAGAACGCAGCAGAGGCGGATAGAAATGCGCATGAAAATGCCACTCGGGGTGGTTCTCCCCGTCCGTGGGCGATTGGTGAAAGCCCATGGTGTACGGAAAGCTGGTTTCGAACAGGTTGTCGAAGCGGGTGGTCAGCCGCTTTAACGCGTCCGCCAGCCCATCGCGCTCGTCCGAGGTGAACTCGGGCAGCGCGCCGGCGTGACGCCGTGAGAGCAGCAGCACTTCGAAAGGCCAGGTAGCCCACCACGGCATAACGGCCGCGAAATGTTTGTTCTCGAAGATCACGCGCTCACCGGCAGAGCGCTCGGCTTCAAGGTAGTCGCATAGCAGGCAGTGGCCGGTCCGCGTCTGGTGCTCGCGCTGGGCTACAGTCTCGGCAGCGGGCTCGTCGGGCACAAAGCCGGTAGACCAGATCTGGCCGTGGGGATGCGGGTTGCTGGCACCCATCATGGCCCCGCGATTCTCAAAGATCTGCACGTAGTCGATCCAGTTGAGCGCGCCCATTTCCTGGTACTCCGTTGCCCAGGCATCGACAACGGGACGAATCTCCTCGCGCGTCATGCGAGCCAGGGTCAGGCTATGGTCGGGATGGAAGCAGAGAACCTTGCAGAGGCCGCGCGCCGCCTCAGCCACCAGCAGGGGCGAAGCCGGCGCATCCGATGCGGTCGGGGCCTCGGGCAGCAGCGCCGCGTAATCGTTTACAAATTCAAAGACACCTTCATACGCCGGATTCACCGCGCCGCCCGCCCGCGTGTTGCCAGGGCACAGGTAGCACTGCGGATCGTGGGAGACCGACGAGGGCACCGACTTCTGCCCCACTTCGCCCTGCCAGGGCCGCTGCGTCCGATGCGGAGACACCAACACCCACGCCTGCCGCAACGGATTCCAGCGCCGGTGCGGATACTGCCATTTCTTTTCCATGCTTGCTCCCAAACTGACATTTTACGGGAGGAGGGGGGAGGCAGCGCGGTGTTCAAGAAGGGTCCGATCTTCTCGACAAAGACGTAATGCGTCTCGGGCCACGTTACGATTTCAGGCTCTTGCGTGAGGTTCGTTACTTCTGCTTCACGGCGGACGTGGACCTCCGATGAGGATAGTTTTACCATAGACGCTGCTGTCGAACCGGCTCTTTTCACGATGGCCTGCTGACTCTATTGAGGTGGTGGCGCCCCAATGGTTTGAACAGGCCCTCGTGCGGTGAGTCTGAAGTTCGCTTCAGAATTGAAAGTGAGTTTTACGTGTGCGTACATCCTGAAAACGCGGATCCTTCGATCGCTGCACTCGCTCAGGATGACAACTCCGTTTTTTGGAACCTGCTTCGGAATCAGAGCACTGGCAAGGACTCTCAAGAATGCTTTCGGCAGTAGCGATCGTCAATCTGCAGGACCATTGGACCCGCGCGTGGCACCAGGCGCCGGAAGATTCTGGAGACCAAACCAGCGCCGGGGCGGACACGGATTGGCTCGCGCGAGTCCTGCGCCAGCATCGGGCCAACTTTGACCTGTGGCACATCGAGGATGAAGCGCGCACCCCCGGCGCAACCGATGCCGGCCTTGCCGACGTGAAGCGCCGCATCGACCGCACCAACCAGCAGCGCAACGATCTGGCCGAGGAACTGGATCGCGTGCTGCTTGACCATCTTGCCGCCAGGGGGCTGCCAGAACCCAGCGCACCGTTGCACTCGGAGTCTCCCGGCCTGATCATCGACCGGCTCTCGATTCTCGCGCTAAAGATCTACCACACGCGCGAAGAGGCAGATCGACGGGACGCACCTCCGGACCACGCGGAGCGCAATCGGAGCCGCCTCGCGACTCTCGATGAGCAGCGTACAGACCTGGCCGGATGCCTCGATGCCCTGTGGCGCGAAACCCTTGCAGGCACGCGGCGATTCAAGATCTATCGCCAGTTGAAGATGTACAACGATCCCACGCTCAACCCCGCCATCTACGGCAAACCGGCGAAGTGACACCGGTGGCTGCTGCGCATTGCGGGGCGTGCCCATTGACGGATGGAGGGGTTCTGCGTATAAAGAGGGCCTGAGCGGAGGGAATCTCGAACGCAGGCTGCCCGCCGGAAAACACAGAGGACGGACAGTGCGCTTTGAGACGCTCGCTCCCGGTAAATCGATGACGCAAGAGGCGAGACCCGCGGCGCCAAGCCGCAAGAAAATTCCCGCACCGGCCATGAAGTCAGCCGGTCATTCCACCACGGGACCGGCATTCCAGCAGTACCAGTCTGCCGTGCAACTGGTGCAGCACGCCAAGTACGACAAGGCTTTGGCTGCGTTCGAGAAGCTGGTTTCCGCAGCTCCGCCCGAGATTCTGGAGCGCTGCAAGATGTACATCAGTACATGCCAGCGGCAGTTGGAGCAGCACAACCTGGCATTCAACACGCCGGAGGAGCGCTACGATTACGCCGTCTCGCAGTTGAACACCGGCTTCTATGACGAGGCGCGAGAGCAGTTCAATGGCGTGGTGGTGGACGACCCGAAGGCCGATTACGCCTACTACGGGCTGGCGGTGCTCGACAGCATCACCGGACGTCCGCAGGACTGCTTGAACAACCTGGCAACGGCCATTCGGCTGAATCCCCGGAACCGGCTGCAGGCCCGTTCCGATAACGATTTCCAGAGCATGGTGGACGATCCCAGGTTTACCGAGTTGCTGTATCCTGAGATTCCGTAAGCGCCTTGGCGAACGAACTTCGCAATCGAGCGAGCGCCAGGCTTTCGGATAGCGGTGATTCGATAAGGATTCGTCGTTGTTATTGACTCCAAGAATTGAAACCGCCGACTCGACGCGAGGACTGCGCGTTGTAGCAATCGGCGGGGGCACAGGCCTTTCGACTATCCTGCGCGGTTTGTGCCGGCACGTGAACCCACCGGGCGAGAATACCGCTGGTCCTGGAGAGATTGCCGACCTGGCTGCCGTGGTTACGGTGACGGACGATGGCGGTTCCTCAGGCCGGCTGCGCAAAGACTTCAACATGCTGCCCCCGGGCGACCTGCGCAACTGCATGGTCGCGCTCAGCGAGGAAGGCGACCTGCTGGCAAAGCTCTTCGCCCACCGCTTCCGAGCGGGTGACGGGTTGGAAGGGCATAACTTTGGCAACCTGTTTGTCGCGGCGCTCACTGAGATCACGGGAGACTTTGGGCAGGCGGTCAAGCTTGCGTCGAAGATCCTGAGGACCCGCGGCCAGATCTATCCCGTCACCACGGCCAACGCCACTCTGGTTGCGCGCATGGACGACGGGTCGCTGGTACGCGGCGAGACCGACATCACTGCCAGCAAATTGCGCATTGCGGAGTTGATGATCGAGCCGCCCGATGCCGCGCCCCTTCCGGAAACACTGGACGCGATCAAGCGTGCCGACCTGATCACGGTGGGGCCGGGCTCGCTCTACACGTCGCTGATTACCAATCTCCTGGTGCAGGGAATCCCCGCGGCACTGGCGGAGGCGCATGGCGTCCGCGTGTATGTCTCCAACCTGATGACGCAGGCGAATGAGAGTCTGGGATTGAGCGCGTCAGAACACATCGAGCGCATCTACGAGCACACCCGTGCGCCCATCTTCGACTACGCGCTTGTGAATACCTCGCCGTTTTCGGCGGAGACGCTGGCCCGCTACGCGGCGGAAAAAGCCTCGCCCATCGAGGCGGATATCGAGCGCATTGAGGCCATGGGTGTGCGCTGCATCGCAGGTGATTTTGCCAGCGAGGAGAGCGTGGTTCGCCACGCTGCCGGACGGGTCACAGGCGCGCTGCTGGCGCTGGGACGCACTGCACAAGTTGCGCGGACTTGATCTGGGAGCATTCCCTCGGGGGCTAAAGGCCGCGATAACTTTGGGGAGTTTGCGGCACGGCTGAAGCCGCGCCGTATCAAAACACAGACGAGCCAGGTTTGTGGGCTCCCACCCGGCAGATTGGTGTGGCGAAAGCGGCGCCCTCAAAGCATCGACCCTGCGCGAGTTGGCGGTGTGGTTAAAGCCTCTCGCTTTCAAAACGGCAACCTGTCATCAAACGAAAACGGGCGGCATCGCGATGCGATGCCGCCCGTTCATTCGATGACATGAAACTACTGCTTCACCATGCTCTGGAACAGCTGCGACTTTAGAAGGTCGCCGAACTGTGAGTCGGAAGCGGCGAAATGGATGGCGAGTTTACCGGAGTTGGAGCTGACGTCGATGCCGGACAGAGCCGCTTTTTCGGAATCAGACCCGCTCATCTTGCGGTAGAGCACTCCGGCGTTGAGCAGCGACGACACGGTGGCCGCGGCGAAGTTGTCGCCGGTGACGATAGTGAGGTCGAACTTGACCCCGTGCTGAAAGTCCATGCCGTACCAGGAGACCAGGAGGCGCTTGCGCACCGAGTCATAGTCGGCAACCGAGCCAGCCTCGCCCAGCACCTGCTTCATCATGGTCTGGGTGCCCTTCTGGTCGAGTACGCTCCACAGCGATGCGGAATCGATGGAGCGCATCGCGTCCATGATGGCGTTATTGTTCAGCAGGCTGGGAGTGTTTCCGTCGCGCGAATCGAGCGCCGCTTTCACGGCATCCAAGCTGCCAAAGATCATCGTGGACTGATCGACGAAGCAAAGCATCATTCCCGTTCTACCCATGGGGTAGATGCGGTTGGTGCGAACCAGCGTGGCCTTCACCTTGTTCTTGCGGAAGTTGGCGAGGATGTCCTGCACCGGGAATTGGCCTTGCGCGATGCCGAGGGTTGCCACCTCATCGACCGACTCTTTGGGCCTGAAAAGAGCGAAGGCCAGCTCATCGACGTCGTGATTCTCGTTCAGTCCTGACTTGCGCAACGCATCGTCAAACTGCTTCAAGTCGGGCGGCATCACCCGGTCGCGAAGCTCCATTGCCGTGCTTGAATTCTGCATGGCCCGGTAATCGATGACAACCAACTGCTGTATTTCCCGCGGGATTGCCGTGCGGGCATCGGTAGACAACTGCGCGGCGTGCATGGAACCAGCCGCGGCCATCACCAACACCGGGATCGAGAATTTCAAAAGATTTCTAAACAAGTTCTTCCTCCAGGATTGCGGACCCTTTTTCGAACCGGTCAGGGGAGAGCTCTGTCGTGCTCTCGCTTGCCTTCCCGGCGCCCGAAAAAGCGCGCTCCTTCTCCCTAATCATTCTAAATGCATGGTACTTTTCGACGAATCAGGCAGGTAAACTCGCCCGTCACGCCTTCCCCGGCCAGGCTAAAGGAGTCGCCAGACGGCGCTCCAGAATCTTGGCCACGGGATCGAACTCAATCAATTGACGCATCCACTCGCTATCGCGCTCACAGGCAGCTTCAGGAAGCAGGCCGATCACTTCGCCTTCCACCGGAGCCGTCTTGTGGCGCAAGGCGAGCTTTGAGACGGCGCGGAACACATCGGAGATCGGCGTCACTTCAAAGTCGGTAATGTTCATGGAAAGCTGCGCGCGGCCGTGCGCCAGCATGCCCATGGCTTTGACGCCTTTGAGTCCGCCGGATGCAGCGCGAATCTCCTTGGCGATGGCGCGAACCATGGCCACGTCAGTGGAGTCGAAGCAGATGTTGTAGGTAACAAGGAACTTGCGGGCGCCCACGGCGCAGGCTCCGGCGGTGGGATGAAGGTTGGGGCCGCCCACGTCCGGCCGGCGAGAGGCGTCCTTGCGAGTGGCGTCCTGCAAGCCTTCAAACTGGCCCTGGCGCACCTCTTCAAGATTGGCGCGATCGGGCCGGGCGGCTGCCGCCTCGTAGAAATAAACCGGCACGCCGTAGCGCCGCCAGATTTCGAGCCCCGCCTGCCGGGCAAGAAGCGCGCATTGCTCCAGCTTGATGCCGGAGATGGGCACAAATGGAACCACGTCGGCTGCGCCGATGCGCGGGTGCACGCCTTGCTGGCTGGTGAGATCGATCAGTTCGGCTGCCTTGCCGACTCCGCGCACGGCCGACTCAAGCACCGCGGCGGGCTCGCCGGCAATGGTCACAATGGACCGGTTGTGATCGGCATCCATTGACCAGTCGAGCAGGTGAACGCCCTCGACGCGCATTGCCGCCACAATCGCCTCGACCCGTCGCGAATCCGTGCCTTCAGAAAAATTGGGGACGCATTCAACGATCGGGCCGCTCATACTCACTTCCAAACCGTGTAGCCGACCTGTATCTGGATGCTGGCATTGACGCCGGGGTTGCGGTCCCCGAGCGAGGCAGAGGAGATATGTACGGCATTCACTCCCAGATCGATGGACCGCCGGGGCCGGGTGAAGTAGTGGAGACCGGCGCCTCCCTGCGGGGAGAAGTTCCACACGCTGGTGCCACCGTTGATACCGGGAGAGCTGAGGATGTTGGGCGGAAACTTGTGGGTGGTGTAGATGAGGCCGCCGGCACCCTGGAACCAGGGCTGAATGCGGCGCGAATGGGTAAGGAAGTTCCAGCGGAAGATGACCGGGGTCAGGCTAACGCCGCGATAGGTGCCGCCGCCTACCGGCAACTGGCAGGTGTACGGCTTGCCGGTCACCGGATCGATACAGGCGTAGGTCCCTTGGTGTGGCGCGGGCGTGTAGGCCTGCCAGAGGGGCATGATGTTGGCCCCAAGTTCAAACTGCCCGCTCAAGATGCCCGCATGAAGCACGGGGGTAATCGGCTTGCCAGCCTGGACGCCGGCCGAGAGGAACTGGAAGCTGGATCGATCGCCAACGCCCGTGCCCCAGTAGGCGAAAGGGCCAACCCCCAGCAGGCGAGCGTTGCGGACTTCGGCAACCGGGCTTTCGGCCACTTCGGCCTGCCTGGCAGATACGGCAGGGCCGCCGCCCGGCGTTTGGGCGGTGGCAAATCCAGATGCTGCCAAAAGAGCAAAAAGCAAAATCTTCAAAGTTCGGGTCAACGGTCTTCTCTTCTCCGAATCAAGTATTCGTAACATCTCACAAGAAAGGCCGCCACGTCTGGGCGGCCTTTCGAATAACATTCCAAACATCCAGATCGAGCCGCAAGGGATCAGTCGGCCATTTGTGCCATCTGCTCAGCGTCCATGTCGAAGTTCGAATACACGTTCTGCGTGTCGTCGAAGTCCTCAAGCGCTTCAAGCAGCCTGACCATCTGGTTGACCGCCGTTCCTTCGAGCTTGGTGTAGGTAGAAGCGATCATCGTCACCTCGCTCATCACCGTGGGAATCTTGGCTGCCTTCACCGCGTTCAATACGCCCTCGTAGGAAGCGGGATCGGTAATGATCTCCCAGGTGTCGCCTTCGTCGTTCAGGTCTTCGCCGCCATGCTCCAGCACGATGTCCATCAGTTGTTCTTCGGTGGCCGCGCTCTTCTCGACGGCAATGACGCCCTTTTTCGAGAACATGAAGCGGACCGAGCCGGATTCGCCGAGGTTGCCACCGTTCTTCGAAAAGCTGTGGCGGATTTCGCTGACGGTACGATTGCGGTTGTCGGTGAGGGTCTCCACGATGACAGCCACCCCACCGGGGCCGTAGCCCTCGAAGGTGATCTCCTCGTAGTTGACGCCTTCGAGTTCGCCCATGCCGCGCTGGATGGCGCGCTTGATGTTGTCCTGCGGCATGTTTTCCGCTTTGGCTGCGGCGACAGCCGTACGCAGCCGGGCGTTGGTGTCAGGGTTACCGCCGCCTTTTGCAGCGACAGCGATTTCCTTGAGTAAACGAGTGAATATCTTGCCGCGCTTGGCATCCAGCGCGCCCTTTTTGTGCTTGATTGTGGCCCATTTCGAATGGCCGGACATGTGAACCTCAAAGGTGGATCTGAAATATGGGCGCATGCACGCGCCTGACCTTGCGAGTATAACACCGGGAGGAATGCGCCGGAATGTGTCCGCCACTACCTCAAGATCGCGGTCTGAAAAGCACAATTCAGGGGCTGGGGAGCGCGGGAAGTTGGCCGATTCCAGGCCCGCCGGGTTCAACGGAACCGGAGACGATGAAAAGGAAATATCGAGCAGTAGATGGCCGGGATTCCCGAGGCGTGGCCCACCCTTGACCTGGCCACGGAGCTGGGTACCCCACCCTTCGCCTTTTTCTAGCGAAGGGTGGGAGTCCACAAACCTCCGCTTGCCTTTCCTGTCTGGGCACGAGCCTGAGCCGATGAGCGTCCCATTCGGTATAAGCTTCTTCTGCGATGCCGAACGGGCTTGTTCGCTATCAGAAATCCGGCGTATTCCACTTTCTCACGTTCAGTTGTGATCGAAGACTGCCGCTGCCGGTCAGGGGACCGTTGTGAAGCCCACCCTCAGTTTTGAGATTGGGAAACGAAGCCAACGCTTTAAGGGTGAGCCACCCGCCTAAGTCGACCTGGAACCACTCAAGCGTCTGAGTACGCCCTCTCTCATGATGAGGATAACTAAAAGTAAGGGCAGGTCGGTAAGCATTGCCTCGATCATGTAACAAATACCTCAATTCCCCGTCGCATGCATTCCGGCATGGATTAGTTAAGAGTATTCATTAAAGCCAGATGGAGACATTGGACATTTGGCCACTTACATGCTAAGGAGACAAGTATTGGTTGTCTAACCCAGATATGCCGAACGGGCCATGCCACACGGGATCGTTGAAAGGATCAATACATTGTCAATGCAACGGACGATAGTAGGAATCGCACTCTTCGCGCTGGCGGTAAGCGGATATGCAGCAGGACCCGGTCCAGCACCGGTAGTCCTCAGAACCGCCAGTGACTTTGCAGTTCTGACCAAGGCAGGCATTACAGATGTTCCAGCTTCAGCCATTACTGGAGATGTGGGCACAAGCCCAATCACCGGCGCCGCTGACCTCTTGACGTGTAGAGAAGTGACTGGAATCGTCTACTCAGTCACAACGGCTGGTCCCGAGCCATGCAGTGTTAAGAATCCCTCCACGTTGACGACGGCTGTGCGCGACATGGAAACGGCCTACACGGATGCCGCGGGACGACCAAACCCCGATGTCACCGAACTGCGCAGGGGAGATATTGGCGGGATGATACTTTCCCCTGGCCTCTACAAATGGGGAACCAGTGTAGAAATACCAACGGATGTTACGCTCTCCGGTGGCCCAAACGATGTTTGGATCTTCCAGATATCGGGCAATCTCATCGCGAGCAACGGTGTCGCCGTTCACCTGATCGGCGGGGCACAGGCCAAGAACATATTCTGGCAGGTCGCCGGCCTGGTGACCCTCGGAACGACTTCCCACTTTGAGGGTACCGTCTTGTCCAAGACATTGATTGCCATGCAGACTGGCGCATCCATCAACGGAAGATTACTCTCGCAGACAGCAGTTACATTGCAGATGAATAAAGTTAAAAAGCCCGAATAACATAGCAGTTCCAGGATAGGTATTCACGGATCGGAAAGCGGAAGACTGGATTATTCTTGAACAGATATACCCATGGCCGAGCGATCCATGGGTATATCTGTTTTGGAGCTTCTCTAAACGTACTTACGTCAGTTCGACAGCTTTATCTATTCAGCGCACTTAGGCGTCGCGTCACAATAAAC
>PLXP01000277.1 GCA_003151435.1 Acidobacteriaceae bacterium | reverse complement strand
CCTGAGCAAGATGGATATTCATCTGGAAAAGACTTCGCCGGGCTGGCGGGGCGGCGGACTTGGGCGCATCCTGCCCTGGCCAGAACGGCTCCGTGCCTGGAGATTCAAGCAAAGTCCTGCTGCGGCTTACGGCTCGATCAGGCGCGCGGTGGAACCACGTAAAAGAGAATCGCAAAGTAGTGGGCGGCGCTTCCGGCCAGTACGAAAAGGTGCCACGCGGCGTGGAAGTAGCGGCGCCGGTCCATGGCGAAGAAGACGATGCCGAGCGTATAGGCCACACCGCCGGCAGCCAGCCACAGGGTTCCATGCCAAGTGATGGCCTGGATCAGAGGCCGGGCGGCGAAGACCACGAACCAGCCCTGGAAGAGATAGACCAAGGCTGAGGCCACCTCGAATCGGCCCACGGCGAAGCTTTTGAAGATCACTCCGGCGACCGCCAGCGCCCACACGACGCCGAACAGCCACCAACCCACCGGGCCGCGCAATGAAACCAGGGTAAAGGGCGTGTACGTACCGGCGATGAGCAGGTAGATGGCCGAGTGGTCCAGCACATGGAGAACGTGCCGCGCCCTGGTGCGGACCAGCGAATGATAGAGCGTGGAGCAGAGATACACCAGCACCAGCGTGCCGGCGAAGACTGAGCAGCCCACCACCGTCCACGCCGTTCCCCGCGTGGAGGCGACGATGAGATAGACGGCGCCCACCAAGGCAAACGCGGCGCCTACACCATGGGTGATGGCGTTGGCGAGAATGTCGCCCAGGCTGGGATGGCTCTGCATACCTTGAGGATAGCCCGGGAGGGGAGGCGATTCCTGCGCGATTTCGCTACGATCTCCCGCGCTGGGCACCTGCTTAGCGTTTCTCCGCTGGAGCGGATGCGCTCTCTTCCACAATGGCCAGATCCCAGGGACCAAGGTTCAATTCCTGGCCGTGCGCCACGGACTTGCCGTCCAGCAGATTGGTGCCCGCGCCATTGCCATAACTAACCTTTACGTCGTTGGCGGAGTAGTTGAAGTAATAGTGCAGGTGCTTGCCCAGCTTGTTCACGCCATGCTGGACGTGAATGGCCGAAGGCAGTTCCTGGTCAGGGCCATTCAAGCCGGCTTTCTGCAGAGCATCGCGAATCACTGCCGTTTGCAGCGCGTCGGACAGGTAGGTTCCTTCATACAGCAGGGTGCCCGCGCCGAAGCTGTTTTCGGTGATGGCCGGCCATTTGCCGAAGAAGGGATGGTCGTAGAAGGCGATGGGCTTGGCGTGCTCGGGCATCAGGAATTCGGCCCAATAGGAGACCTTGTTCGCGGCGCCTGCGTGGAACGGATCGTCTTTGAGCGCGAGGGGATGTTCGAGGTTCGAGAATTCCTGATAGCTGAAGCCGGCGGCCTCGCGCAGGGGGCCGGGAGCGCGCACCCAGCGAACGGCCGAGTTCTCGTTGGCGAAGCCGCTCTTGAACGTCATGACCACGTGGCCGCCGCCCTTGACATAATCGGCAATTCGCTGCAGCAGGGCGTCGTCTGCAATGTAGAGCGCGGGCACGATAAGCAGCTTGTAGGGGGAGAAATCCGACGTTGTCGGGAAGACGAAGTCCGCGCCGACGTTCAGTTCATACAGTGATTTGTGGAGTTGCTGGACCAGCGAGGCGTAATCGGCAGTGGCGGGCGCAAAGCTCCACTGCGGCCCGGACGAAGTGAACGGCATGAACCCGATGGCGTTATTGGAGTCGCGGCTCCACAGGATGGCGACCTGGTTGTGAATCTGCAGGCCCACGAGGTGAGGGCCGATCTTCTGCAACTCATGGGCGGTGCGGCTGACTTCGGCGTAGGCGCGATTGGGCTCAAGATCGTGCGAGAGCACGCCCTTCCAATAGGTCTCCTGGTTGGCGGGGATCGAGGCCCAGTGCCAGTACTCCACCATGTTGGCGCCGTTCGAGAGGTGGGTGTACACGTCCTCGCGCAACTGGCCATCGTAGGGCGGGAACTGGTGGGCCGAGGTCCAATCGGTGCTCTGGGCGTTGGTTTCGGTGACCAGGAAATTGCTGTGCTTGAGTGAACGGCTGAAGTCACCTTGAATGGACTGGGCCGATCCATCGAAGTGATTTTGAGAGCCGTGGTAGATGTTGTCGGCGACAATGTCGAGCGACTCAGCGACGGCCTCTTCATTCACATCGCGCTTCATCATGCCGCCGTAATCGGTGGTGATGAACTGGCGCGGATCGGCGCACTCGCGCACCAGCGCGGACTGCCAATGGAGAAAGTCAGTGACGCGCATCTGGCTCCAGCGCGACCATTCCAGCTTGTAGCCCGTACTTTGCGCGCCGTTGCGGGTGGGCAGATCTTCCCAGGTGTGGATGTTCTCGCCCCAGTAGTTGAGGAACCACGCCTTGCTCAGCGCTTCAGGAGTGACGAACTTCTTCTCGAGGTAGTGCTGAAAGCCGATAAATACGTCGCGATTGGCGGCGTCGTAGCTGGCGGTTTCGTTGTCGAGCTGCCAGCCGATGACGGTGGGGTTGTCTTTGTAGTGCGCCACGATGTGGCGGATGAGGCGCTCGGCATAGAAGCGGTAGGCCGGCGAATCGGTGTCCATGTTCTGGCGCATGCCGTAGGTGCTGGCGACGGCGGGGCCGCCGAACATGCCTCCGGGCAGGCGGTCGGCAAAAATCTCGGGGTGCTGATGGGCCATCCATGCGGGAATCGAATAGGTGGGCGTGCCAAGGATCACCTTGATGCCGGCCTTGCCCATCGCATCCACGATGTGGTCCATCCACGCGTATTCGAAACGGCCGTCTTCAGGCTCCCACAGGCTCCAGGTGGACTCTCCCATGCGGACCACGTTGAGGCCGGCCTCCTTCATGAGAGCAATGTCCTTGTCCAGGCGGGTGGCCTGGGCATTCGGAGTGTCCTGGGGCATGTACTCGTTGTAGTAGGCGGCGCCGTAGAGGACGGTCGGGAAGTCGAGCTGCGGTGTGGGAGCTATTTGTGCCTCGGCGCCCAATTGAGTCAGTAGAGCAATCAACGCAACCAGACAGAATGCTGCCGTCAGCGCCGGAAATCGTTTTCTGTAAACAGTCACACTTACTCTCCTGGGTCGGTCTTCCGATGTTCTCTCATCAGCGCCATCCATCGTAAGGAACGTGGCTTGGTCTGAGCAACCCGGCTTTTGTCCGAAAATGCTGTCCAGAAATATCGACGCGCGCCGAGCCAAGCCTCGCGCGCGTCGAACACCATGCCGGCGGCATTTGAAAACTACACCACCGCGTTGCGCGCGATCACTTCGCGGTACCACTCGGCGCTCAGCTTTGGCGTGCGCTTCTGCGTCTTGAAGTCCACGTAGTGAATGCCGAACCGTTTGCTATAGCCATCGGCCCATTCGAAGTTGTCGAGCAGGCTCCACAGAAAGTAGCCCTTGACGGGGTAGCCTTCGGCCACGGCACGGTGCAGCTGCGAGAGGTGATTGCGCAGATACATCACGCGGTCCGTATCGTCCACGCGACCGGCGGAAGTCAGCACGTCATCGGACGAGGTGCCGTTCTCCGTGATGTAGATGGCTGGCACCTTCCACAGATCAACCACGTTGCGCACGCCCCAGTAGATGCACTCCGGACCGATGGTCAACCACGGCGAAGCCATGTGCGGGTAAGAACCTGGCTGCCGTTCCACCTTGTATCCCGCGGGGGAGTCGTCTGCGCGCACATATTGCGGCGTGTAAATGTTGACGCCCACAAAATCGAGCTTGCTGCCGATGGCCTCCATATCGCCGGGCTCCACCTTGGGAGCGTTCGCCCCTTCGCGCTTGAGGTAGCTGTCGGGATACTTGCCCTCCATCACGGTGGTCAGGAAGGGCGCATTGTCTTCACGGGTGGCGCGCTGAGTTGCTTCGATGTGCGCCTGGGTCTCAATCACCGGAACATAGACAATGGCGTTTTCTGCCAGGCCGACTTGCGTTCCGCTGGGAGTATTCGCGCGGATGGCCTGCACCGCCAGCCCGTGGGCCAGAATAGCGTGATGGCGGACCTGGTTGACCGGTCCGGCAGGCAGCTTCAGTCCCGGAGCAAACTGCCCGATCTTGTAGCCGAGGTCAGTGAAGCAGGCGAATTCGTTGGTGGTCATGAAGTGATGAACCCGGTCGCCGAGCCGCTTGGTCACATAGGCGGCATAATCTGCGAAGGCCTTCGACGTATCGCGAGACTGCCACCCACCGGGTAGCGCCTGCGGAAGGTCCCAGTGGAAGAGAGTGACGTAGGGCGTGATGTTGTTGGCGAGCAACTCGTCCACAACCCGGTTGTAATAGTCCACGCCCTTGGGATTGGCCTCCCCTCTGCCTTTGGGAAAGATGCGCGCCCAGGAGATGGACATCCTGTAGCCGCCGACCCCAAGGTTCTTGAGCAGCTTCACGTCTTCTTTGTACAGGTGGTAGGAGTTGTCGGCCACGTCGCCGGTGTCACCTTGAAAGGTCTTGCCCGGTGTATGCGAAAAAACATCCCAGTTGGTCGGTCCGCGGCCGTCGTCCTTTGCGCCGCCTTCAACCTGGTACGCCGCCGTAGCGCAGCCCCAGAGAAATCCTTTGGGGTAGTAAAGGCTGGATGCCCTTGGCGCTGGCTGACCGAATGCAAGCCGGGGCAGTGAAACCCCTGCGAACGCTGTTGCGGCCGAGGCGGCCACGGTCTTGCCGAAAAGGCGGCGAGTGATACCTTTCATGGACGAGCACTCCTCTTTGCAGGTAAAAATCAACGTTCCCTTGCGAAAACGTTTGATCAATGCACTGGATCGATTATCAAGCGCCAATTCTACCAGAAGTAAAGCTTTTCACGGCGGAATCGAGCTTTGCGAAGAGGTGAGCAATGCGCCCACAAAAAACGAGAGCCGCGGTCCTGAGGGACCGCGGCTCATAGGCATCAACCGGTGGGGTTTGGCTTACAGATCCTTCACGCCTTCGACAAACGCTTTGAGCTTGCGCGAACGCGAAGGATGACGCAGCTTGCGCAGCGCCTTGGCTTCGATTTGCCGGATGCGCTCGCGCGTGACCTGGAAGCTCTGCCCCACTTCTTCCAGGGTGTGCTCGGATCCGTCTTCGAGGCCGAAGCGCATCTTGATGACGCGCTCTTCGCGAGGCGTCAACGTGCGGAGGACCTGCGATGTGTACTCCTTCAGGTTCACGCTGATGACAGCTTCCGAAGGCGAAACGGCCTGGCGATCTTCGATAAAGTCGCCAAGGTGCGAATCTTCTTCTTCGCCGATCGGCGTTTCGAGAGAGATAGGTTCCTGCGCGATCTTGAGCACCTTGCGAACCTTGGCCACAGGGATATCCATGCGGCGCGCAATCTCTTCACTTGAAGGCTCGCGGCCCAGCTCCTGCACAAGCTGGCGGCTGGTGCGGATCAGCTTGTTGATGGTTTCGATCATGTGAACAGGAATTCGAATCGTCCGGGCCTGATCCGCGATGGCGCGGGTAATGGCCTGTCGAATCCACCATGTGGCATAGGTCGAGAACTTGTAGCC
>PLXP01000196.1 GCA_003151435.1 Acidobacteriaceae bacterium | reverse complement strand
CGCAGATGGAGAGAAAACGTGTCACTACACCATTTTCAAAACTGCAACATGCTGATAATCAATCACTTCCGAAACTATGGTGTAGAAGATGAGCCAAGAATC
Source organism: Acidobacteriaceae bacterium (assembly GCA_003151435.1). Taxonomy (GTDB): domain Bacteria; phylum Acidobacteriota; class Terriglobia; order Terriglobales; family Acidobacteriaceae; genus Telmatobacter. Next base: position 20,205 of record PLXP01000196.1, on the reverse strand, counting down.
GCATTTAATTTGCGGGGCCTTTTCTCGAAGCGAATCATCCGGTAATCCTCGCCATGGAAAGGCTGTATGCACTGCACGGTCGTATCAACCATTGAGACTTGGGCAATCACACAGCGAGTCCGTGCAGGCCATCTTAGGGTTGCCGAGATGGCGCCGGAATATGTGATTGCGCCGCAAATCGTCGACGGAATGTCATTGGACGGCAGGCCAGCCCCAGGAGTGCTGACGAGAGATTGAGGGGCGTACTTCAGCGAATGACCGGGTCGGCTACGAATGCGGCTTCCCGTGTACTCCATTTGTGCTCCATTTGATTTGCGTACAGCCAAAAGACTGAAAGGCCGGTATTCTCTATCGCCAGAACGAGATGCAGGAAACGCTATGTTATTTGTTTCCAATAGACTGCCGACTTCCCAAGCTGAATGTCGCCGGTTCGATCCCGGTCTGCCGCTCCAGTTTTCCGGAGCCTTCCGCTACCCTCCCGCGCCCCGCTAATCGCGCTGATTCTGCTGGATTTTTACCACCAGACAAGTGAGCGTTCTGTCACCCGCGAGCAGCATCTGGTGCGGCGAGCCGGCCGCCACGTGCGCCACATCGCCGGGCCTCAGTTCCTGCCTGTTGCCACCCGTGACGGAGGAGCCACGAATTTCGCCCGGCGCTACGGTCTCGGGGTCGGCCACCGTGCCGCCGGTCACCAACGTGGCGCGGCCCTCCAGTACGAAAAACAGGTCGGCGAAGTCCTCATGCAACTCGGCGATGCCGCTACGAATGCGAACCGACAGCATGGTGCAATGCTGTGGATACTCCTTCAGCGTGTCGCTGGCGGAGCCGTCTCCCAGCTTGGCGAGCTTGCGCAGATAGGCCGCGCGTTCCAGCAAAACCGGGCTCGCATAATGATCCAGAGCCCTCGTGCTGCTCTCCTTCGACTTCGCTGCGGGGGGAAAGAGATCCTTCTCCTCGGGAAGCAATTCCTTCCATAACTGTCGTGAGAACTCGTCCAAGTGTTCCTCTCAATCTGCGGCCGTGTTGCCCATTTTCGAACGCAAGCCAGCCAGTTCGCGCGTCCTCTCGAAGATCTTTAGAAACATGGGCCGCGTGAGCTTTCCGGTGTTGGTATTCTGCAGCGACGGATGATAGCTCGCAATCACCCGCAGCCCGTTGGGCAGAGTGTACTCAGCGCCGTGCCCAAATTTGAACCCGGCAAAGGTCAGCTGGGTGGTGCGTTGCGACCACGCCAACATGCCGTCGAATGCGATGCGGCCAAGGCACACCACCACGCGCAGATCGCGCAGCAGCTTCATCTCTTCATCCAGCCAGGATGCGCAGTTGCGCAACTCCTCTGGCGTGGGCTTGTTGCCCGGCGGAGCGCAGCGGACAACGGAGTTGATCCACAGGCCGGTGAGCTTCATTCCGTCGTCACGCGATGTGCCGCGCTCCTGCGAAGCAAACCCCACCTCATGCAGCACCGGGAAAAGAAAGTTTCCCGAGCCATCCCCAGTGAACGGCCGCCCTGTGCGGTTCGATCCATGCGCGCCTGGCGCCAGCCCCACGATTAACACGCGAGCGCGGGGGTCGCCAAACGACGGCACCGGCTGCCCCCAATACTCCCAGTCCGCATAGGCGCGGCGACGCACGCTGGCCACCTGCGAGCAATGTTCGCGGAGCCGCGAGCAGCGATCGCAACCAACAATGCGTGCGTTTAAAACCTGCAGCGGGTCGGGGGAGGAGCGCATACAAAAATCTTACGTCATTTGAGGTGGTCGCGCGTAACTGTGCTCGCACTCCAACACTTGTTGCAACAATGAATCCTGACGCCGAAAATGCCATCGGATAGATGTTCGATCTTCCGCGAACGTGCCATTCTGGCGCTCACGCTGGCGTGATGCCATGTCGGCGTGGCAAACTTCATTTCACTGGAGACGCATGCGATGAAATCTGCAAAGCTTTTGCTGCTGGCCGGAGATTTTGTTGAGGATTACGAGATCATGGTTCCTTTCCAAGCCCTGCAAATGGTGGGCCACACCGTGGACGCTGTCTGCCCGGGCAAGAATAGGGGCGAACAGGTGCGCACAGCAATCCACGACTTCGAAGGCGATCAAACGTACTCTGAGAAGCGTGGCCATAACTTCACGCTTAACGCCACCTTCGACGAAATCGATGCGGCGGACTACGACGCGCTTGTGGTCCCCGGCGGCCGCGCGCCCGAGTATCTGCGCCTGAATGAGAAGGTGCTCGACATTGTGCGCCACTTTGACAAGGCGGGCAAGCCGATCGCCGCGTTGTGCCATGGAGCGCAATTGCTGGCGGCTGCGGGCATTCTGAAAGGCCGCAAGCTGAACTGCTATCCTGCCTGTGCCCCTGAAGTCGAACTGGCGGGCGGAACCTTTGTGAAAGTCGAATTCTCTGATGCTGTGGTCGATGGCAACCTCGTCACAGGCCCCGCGTGGACTGCACACCCCGCGTGGCTCGCAAAGTTCCTCGAAGTGGTCGAGGCGCACATGACGGCAAGTGTGGCTTGATTCAATCCTGAGTCACAGGAACACTTGTTGCGCGCACCTGGCGCAGCGGCAGCGCGGTGGCAGCGGTGATTGCCTGTTGAATCTCTGCCACAATCGAGAGCGCAATTGAAGCGGGCGTGTCTGAGCCAAGATCGAGACCCATGGGAGCGTGAATCTGCGCCAGCCATCGCTCGATGCGCTCCGTAGTGGCTGGCAAATGCAGCAGCCGCGCAGCCTCCGCCAACAGTTCGCGGGTGCGCCGCTGTGGGCCGAGGACGCCAATGTAGGTCAGGGGGCACTCTTGTCCATTGCCCAGCAGGGAAGCCAGGATGCGCGAATCCTGCTCAAAGCTGTGAGTCATCATTACCGCGGCGTCGCTGGGATGAAGGTCATGGTAAGCAGGCGACGCATCAGGCAGTTCTGCAATGGGCAGCGAAAGTACATCGTCAGCCGCGGCAAAGCGGCTCTTCGTTGCCAGGTGCGAACGTCCATCCGCCACTACGACAAACCAACCAAGCTCACGCCCAAGATGAAGAAGAGGCTTGGCATCATCGCCGGCACCGAAGATCCACAAGCCAGGCCGTGCAGCACGGTAGTCGGCCCATACGCGTGTCGACTCTCCGTCGAGCAAAATGTTTTGCTCGATCGACGTGCGCGTTTCCAGTGCCATCGCGGCTAGTTCAGCAAGTGTCGACTCGCAGCTCCTACTCGCATCTTCGCCGATTGCCGTCACACCTTGCGATAAGCCCGAGAAAGCTCGCTGTCCGATCCGAGGGCCTTCAAGAATTGTGGCGACGGCCAACGGCGTGCGTGCATCGAATGCAGCCTTCAGGCCAACGAGCAAGGTCGCGGCTGTCTTGCGGCGCTCCAACAAAAGGTAGACCACGCCGCCGCAACCCGATCCAAACGGAAGATCGCCATCATCTTCCAGTGTGGAGTAGCGCTCCACCATCGGCCCCTCGGCTGTGAGCCACCACGCGCGCCGCACCACCTCCGCCTCTAGGCATCCGCCGCTCACAGTGCCCGCACGGCGGCCGTCCTGCGCCATTAACATGCGTGCGCCTGGTTTGCGATAGCTGGAGCCCTCGACCGCAACGACCGTTGCCAGCACGTAGTCCGCCCCTGATGCTTCCAGTTCGCTCCACAGGGGAAGAATATGTTCGAGGTCGGTCATACACTCCTTTTCTTTCTCAAGCTTCCAGAATCTTCGACTGCAACAAGTGCTCGATGCGCACCGGAAGTTCTCGGACGCGCACACCGGTTGCATGATACACCGCCGCGGTAATGGCCGGCGCCACGCCCGCAAGGCCAATCTCGCCCACGCCGCGCGCGCCATACTCGCCCATCACCGGATCGGGATAATTGAGGAAGGTCACGTCAATTTCCGGCGAGTCCGCGCAGGTGGCCATCAGGTAATCGGCCATGCTGCCGTTGATGGGCTGTCCGGTGCGCTGGTCATAGACTGTTTCTTCAAGCAGGCCCATGCCAATGCCCATCACCACCGCGCCTGAAATCTGATTCGCCGCCGCTTTGGGGTTGATGATGCGACCGGCATCGATCACCGTGACCACGCGGCTCACACGCAGCCGCGCAATCTCCGGCTCCCACTCCACCTCGACGAATTGCGCGCCGTAGGAGTGCAGCGAGAATCCCTTCGCCTTCGGATCCTCCCAGCTGGGTTGCGTCTTGCCTTCGGCGCTCACGCCATTCAACTTCGCCATCTGCAGAATGTCGCCGAAATGCGTTCCATATTCGGCCGGCTGGTCCTTCTTGTGCACACGCCCGTCGGTGAAACCGATCGTTTCCAGCTTCGCTTCATGATACGGCGAACCCGGCGTAGCCGCTGCCACTTGTTGCAGGCGCTTGATGGCATTCTCAGCGCCCGCAGCGATTGCATTCAGCACCGAGCCGGTCACCATGGAGCCGCCCGACATGGGGCCATTGGGCAGTGAACTGTCGCCGAGAATCACGTCGATGCGGTCTAGCGGCACGCCTGTCTTCTCGTGCAGCACCTGAGCAAAGATCGTGTACGTGCCAGTGCCGATATCCTGCGTCCCGCAGCGCACGCAGAGGCGTCCGCTGGCGCAGAACTCAACGCTGGCAGTGCAGGGAAGTCGCAGCGCCACCCAGCTTGCGCCAGCCAGCCCCCAGCCTAGAACTTTGCCGTCTCGCCGCATGGAACCGATCCCCGCAGTGCGCTTCTCCCATCCAAATTTCTTCGCGCCCACCTCATAGCATTCCTTCAAATGCCGCGAAGAGAACGGTATGTCTTTGTTGCTCTCATCCTTCTCGGCATCGTTGATCAACCGCAGTTGCAGCGGGTCCATCTTCAACTCGTCGGCCAGCTCATTCATCCCGGCTTCCAGTGCGAAAAGCCCAGGCACGGCGCCGGGACCGCGCATGTACATGGGTGCGCCCACGTGCCTCCGCACCATGCCGCCGGTGACTTCGAGATTGGCGACGCTGTAAAGATAAGGCGTCGCTTCGCCGCAGCCCTCTTCAAAATCATCAAGCTGCGAAGTTACATTCACGAAGTGATGCCGCAGCGCCAGCAGCTTGCCTTCTTTGGTAGCGCCAAGCTGGATGTGTTGCTCTGTGCGCGGACGATAGCCAACGCTCGAAAACATCATGCGTCGCGTGAGGCTCAGCTTCACCGGCCGATCAAGCTTGCGCGCTGCCACTGCGGCCATCGCAGCGTGGGGCCATGGGAACAGCTTCCCGCCAAAGCCTGAACCGAGAAAACGCGTCACCACGCGCACATTCTCCAGCGGCAAGCCCAGCACTTGTGCCATCACCGCGCGATGATTGACGACGCCCTGCGAAGTTTCGTACATCGTTACATGCTCGCCCTCCCACACCACTACCGACGCGTGCAACTCAATGGGATTGTGAGTTTCGATAGGGGTGATGTACGTGGCGTCAATCTTCACAGGCGCGGAGTCGAAGGCCTCATCGAAATCTCCGCGACCTGAAATCGTCTTGGGTTCGCCTTCAAAGTCGTCGAGACTAACGCGCAGATTCGCGGCCTGCTTTTCATACTCCACGTTTACAGCTGCTGCTGCGGCGGTTGCCTGCTCCAGTGTTTCGGCCACTGCGACCGCGACATACTGGCCCCAGTGCCGCACAATTTCATCTTCAAACGCCGAACGAACTTCGCTGTTGGTCGCATTGTCATCGCCGGGAACGGTGCGATAGAGCGGCCCGATGTTGCCGTGATGCAGAACCAGCAAGACGCCGGGCATCTTCTCGGCCGCGGCTGTATCGAGCCTGGTGATGCGCCCGCTGGCAATCGACGCAATCACGGGCACTGCATGAACCATGCGCTCGAAGTGGAAGTCGGCCGTATATTCCGCGACGCCGGTGGTCTTCAATGGTCCGTCGATTCGCGGTGTTGCGGTGCCGATGATGGAAGCTGGAGTCGTGCTCATGTGTCCCTGTCTTTCTGTGTCTTGCATCTAGCTGCAATTCCAACTGCTTGGGTTCATCTAGCGTGCTGAGTAGTCTTCGTCGCTTACCGGCTCCAGCCACACTACATCGACACCTTGCACATCTGCTTCCTGCAAGGCGAGATGCACCATGGTATTTCCCGCCGTTGCGCCGTGCCAGTGCCGTTCGTTCGGCGCAATCACCACTGTGTCCCCCGGATGAATTTCTCGCACCGGCTCACCGTCGAGTTGAACCAGGCCGGATCCGCTCAGCACATGCAGTGTTTGTCCAATAGGATGCCTGTGCCACGCCGTGCGCGCGCCGGGTTCGAAGCTGACGCGAAAGGCGCGGAGCCGTGAAGGCTCCGCGCCCACTGCAATCTCGTCGATCCACACACCGCCGGTAAACCACTCGGCCTTGCCCTTGCGGCTCGCCCGATCCTTGCTGCTTACAATCTTCATCGCCGCGCCGGCCTTTCCTGCTTCACTCTGGAATCAAACTTCGACAATCTTCGATTGCAACAAGTCCTCAATGCGAACCGGCAACTCACGCACTCGTATGCCAGTTGCGTGATACACCGCCGCAGTAATTGCCGGCGCCACACCCGCCATGCCGATCTCGCCCACACCGCGCGCGCCATACTCGTTCACGATCAGGTCGGGATAGTCGAGGAACGTCACATCCAACTCAGGCAAATCGGCGCAGGTAGCCACCAGGTAATCTGCAAAGCTTCCGTTGATCGGCTGCCCCGTGCGTTTCTCATAACGCGTCTCTTCCAGCAGCGTCATCCCCACGCCCATTACGGCCGCGCCGAGAATCTGGTTGGCGCCGGCCTTCAGGTTGATGATGCGTCCGCAATCGAAGATGGAGAAGATGCGGCTCACGCGCAGCCGCGCAATGTCCGGTTCCCACTCCACCTCGGCAATATGCGCGCCGAACGAATGCAAGGAGTACGCCTTCGCCTTTGGGTCTTCAAACGACGGAAACGTGCGGCCCGTCGCAGTGATTCCGCTCAAGCGTGCGAGGCTGATCAGCTCTTCGAAGGGAATGCCGCCTGCGGGCGGTCGAACCGCGGGCGCATCGTCGGAAGTGAGAGCCATGCGGCGAACCCCGGCCTGTTCCGGTTCCTTCATGTGAATGCGTCCGTCGATGAGCGTCAGCGTTTCAGGCTTCGCCCCATAGAAGGGCGAATTCTGTGTGAGCGTCGCGATGTTCATCAGCCGCGTGATTGCGGAGTTCACCGCGTTGGTGGCGGCGGGTAACACCGCGCTCGTTGCCATCGATCCGCCCGACGTGGGTCCGTCCGGCAGCGAACTGTCGCCGAGCAAAACATCGATGCGGTCCATCGGCACGCCGGTCTTCGCGTGCATCACCTGCGCAAAGACGGTGTACGTGCCGGTGCCGATATCCTGCGTCGCGCAACGCACGCAAATGCGGCCGTTGGGACACAACTCCACTGTGGCGGTGCAGGGAATGCGCGCAGCGCCCCACGATGCACCGGCCAGTCCCCATCCAATCACCTTGCCATTGCGGCGCATTGAGCCAGGCTCAGGCGTGCGCTGCTTCCACCCAATCTTTTCCGCGCCCGTGGTGAAACACTCCTTCAAGTGCCGCGAAGAGAAGGGAAGATTGGTACCTTCATCGCGCTCCGCATCGTTCTTGATACGCAGTTCGAGCGGGTCCATCTTCAGCTTCACTGCCAACTCATCCATCGCGGACTCGAGAGCAAACAAGCCCGGCACCGCACCGGGTCCGCGCATCGGCGTCGGCGTGCCTACATTGCGTCGCGCGAGGCCGCTGCTCACTTCGAGATTGGGGCAGCTATAGATGAAGGGCGTTTGCTCTCCGCATCGCTCCACAATGTCGTCGAGCATCGACGTGTGATTCAGAAAGTCATGGCGGACCGCGGTCAGTCTGCCATCGGCCGTAGCGCCCAGGCGGATGCGCTGTTCGGTCAGCGGGCGATGGCCCACGTTCGAAAACATCATCCTGCGATCGAGGCTGAGCTTGACGGGCCGGTTCAGTTTTCGCGCGGCCACTGCTGCCATTGTCGATTGCGGCCAAGGAAACAGCTTTCCGCCGAAGCCCGAGCCGATGAATCGCGAAATCACGCGCACATTTTCGCGCGGAACGCCCAGCACCTCGGCCATCACGATGCGGTGATTCACAACGCCTTGCGAGCTTTCGTAGAGAGTCACGTTGTCGCCATCCCACACCGCGACAGTGCCATGCATCTCCATCGGGTTATGCGTTTCGACGGGCGTGATGTAGGTTTCGTCGATCACAACCGGAGCTTCGGCGAGTGCCTTGTCTGGATCTCCACGCTTCCAACTGCTGTGGCGTTGGCCCGTAAATCCGGTCTCCAGATCGGCGCTCACGTTGGGAGTCTCGGCGTCATACTCCGCGCGCACAGCCTCGGCAGCGGCGGTGGCCTGTTCCAGGGTCTCAGCCACGACTAGGGCGACGTACTGGCCCCAGTAATAAATCTTGTCGTCTTCAAACGGCGGGCGCGCTTCGCTCGTCGTCGCGTCATCTTGATGCGGAAAGAGCCGATAGACTTTTTCCATGTTGCCGTGATGAAAAATCAGCAATACGCCGGGCATTTGTTCCGCGGCCGACGCATCGAGCTTGCGAATGCGTCCGCTCCCAACGGTGCTCTGCACGGCCACCGCGTGCGCAAGGCCGGGAAAGTCGTGATCGACTGCGTAGAGGGCGGTCCCGGTGGTTTTGACCGGTCCATCGATGCGGGGAACCGCTGCGCCAATGATGCCGGCAGCTTGGGGAGTAGTAGCCGTCGCCATGCGAATGTCCTCCAGGTATATCTAGGATGTAGCCATCTTGAGTGCACGCACCACGCAGCGCTTGGCCAGTTCCACTTTGAACGCGTTGTCGTTATGAGGCTTCGCGCCAGCCAGAGCAGCCTCCGCAGCCTTGCGGAATTGCGCCGCGTCAGCTGTCTTGCCCATGAGCGCGGCTTCGGCTTCATGCGAACGCCACGGTTTGGTTCCAACGCCGCCCATCGCCACGCGCACATAGCGAATGTGGCCGCCCTCCACCTTCGCCAGCACTGCGGCTGATGCCAGCGCAAATTCGTAGCTGGCGCGATCGCGCAGTTTCAGATACACGCTGCGACTGCCTTCGATGGGCTTGGGCAGATCGACATAGGTCACTAGTTCGCCAGGCTCAAGTGCATTCTCAATGTGCGGTGTGTTGCCGGGCAGTTTGTGGAAATCGGCGAATGCAATGGTGCGCTTTCCCTTCGGTCCTTCCGCATGGATCACTGCTTCCAGCGCGGCCATTGCGACGCACATGTCCGATGGATGCGTCGCAATGCAATGCTCGCTTGTGCCCAGCACCGCGTGCGTGCGGTTGTAGCCTTCGAGCGCGGCACAACCGGTTCCGGGCGTGCGCTTGTCGCATCCGTAGCCGCCGGGCGTGCCGGCGTTGGGCTCGCGAAAATAAGCACATCGCGTGCGCTGCAGCAGGTTGCCGCCCGTGGTGGCCATGTTGCGCAACTGCGGTGAAGCGCCCGACAACAGTGCCTGCGACAACACCGCGTACGACTTCTGCACCTCGGGATGCCACGCCAGGTCGGAGTTGCGCACCATGGCGCCGATGCGCAAACCGCCCGTGGGCAGCGTCTCGATTTTATCCAGCGGCAGCAGATTGATATCAACTAATCCGGTTGGCTGTTCGACGCTCAGCTTCATAAGATCGACGAGCGTGGTTCCACCGGCAATAAACTTGCCACCGTTGGCAGCGGCCAGCGCCTTGTCGATGCTGGCGGGCTTGACGTAATTAAAGGTCTGCATGTTTCTCCTCCGTCAGGCCTGCCGCACTTGGCGGACAGCGGCAACAATGTTGGAGTAAGCGCCGCAGCGGCAGATGTTGCCGGCCATGGCGTGCTTGATGTCTTCATCGCCGGGACCGATCGGCTCCTTCAGCAGGGCAACGGCGCTCATGATCTGGCCGCTCGTGCAGTACCCGCATTGGTAGCCGTCGTGCTCAACGAAAGCGGCTTGCATGGGATGCAGATTGCCGGGTTGGCCCAGGCCTTCAATCGTGGTAATCTCATCGCCCTCGTGCATCACCGCAAACGAGAGGCAACTGTTCACTCGACGTCCATTCACATGCACCGTGCACGCGCCGCATTGTCCGTGATCGCAGCCCTTTTTGGTGCCCGTCAGGTGGATGCGTTCGCGCAGTGTGTCCAGCAGCGTGGCCCGGGTGTCGAGGCCGCTCAGTTTGTACTCCTTGCCGTTGATGCGCAGGGTCACCGTGCTGGTACCCGCGCTGTCGGCGGCTTCCTGCGCGGCGGGCGCAACCGATGGAGCGGCCTGTACCAGCGGCGCTGCGCCGGCCAGCAAGCCCGTGGCGCCCAGCCCGGAGAGGAACGATCTCCTGCTGAACCGGCTGGATTTGCCCGACTCCGGCGTTAGAGGTTCCAGGTCGATCGATTGGCGCTCGGGTGAATGCTCGTCGGGCGCAAGCTCAGCTTCAGGTTTCTGAGAAGTTCGGGGATGCAAATGTTTGAAGCGCAGATCGGATGATTCTGCCACAGGGACCTCCTCGGGACAGGTCGTTCTCACTCGGTTTGATTCTTGCGGGGCCGCACAACAAGTTTCTTCTTCAACACTGAATCGCCATGGGCCGGGGAAAGACGCCATGGCAAGCTGCCGTTCCGGTCGAAGAAAAAATCGCCGTGCCGCTATCTTATCTGATTCCCTTGACGGGTTGGAACGGCGTTTTGACGCGCATCGCAGAAGATTGTCTGCGTCTTCAATGCGGATGCGACCGGGAACCCGTCACACCCGACGCTAGACTTATTGGTTCAACAGCGACAGCATCGCCGGTGCGTACCGTTCGCCCGCCGCCACGTCCGGCGGAAACATTTGCTGCAGTTTCTGGACAAGATCGGGTGAAAGATTAACCTCCACGGACGCCGCATTCTCTTCCAAGTATTTGCGGCGCTTGGTTCCGGGGATGGGCACGATGTGCTCGTCCTGCGCCAGCACCCAGGCCAGGGCNNCAGATTGCGCATGAAGTTTTCGCCCTGAAACCGCGGGCTGTGCCGACGAAAGTCGTCTGCGTCAAAATCATCCGGGCTCTTGAAGGCTCCCGTCAAGAAGCCGCGACCGAGCGGGCTGTAAGCCACAAACCCAATGCCCAGCCATCGACAAGTAGGCAGAATCTCCGGCTCCGGATCGCGGCTCCACAGCGAGTACTCCGTCTGCAGCGCAGTTATCGGATGCACGCGGTGTGCGCGCTCCAGCGTGGGCGCCGACGCCTCTGACAAGCCAAGAAAGCGAACCTTGCCTTCTTCCACCAGTCGTGCCATGGTGCCCACCGTCTCTTCAATCGGCGTTTTCGGATCTACGCGATGCTGGTAATACAGGTCGATGGTCTCGACGCCCAGTCGCCGCAGGCTTCCCTCGACCGCGCTGCGCACATAGGCCTTGCTGCCGTTCACCCCCCGCTTTTCAGGATGCGCCGGGTCGCGCACGATGCCAAACTTGGTCGCCAGAAAAACCTTGTCGCGACGCCCCTTGATGGCCTTGCCCACCAGTTCTTCGTTGGTGTGCGGACCATAAACGTCAGAGGTGTCGAGAAAGTTGATCCCGAGTTCAAGCGCACGATGAATGGTAGCCACCGACTCCTGCTCATCGCGGTTCCCATAGAACTCACTCATGCCCATGCAGCCCAGCCCAATAGCCGAAACTTCGGGCCCACGGGGGCCCAATCTCCGAGTCTTCATAAAATCACACCTCTCGCCGCGAGCCCGATGCCTAACCGGCCGATACCAACGCGCAGTCCAGTTCCGGTTCGGCAGGCTCCGGCTGATCGATGCGAATGTGCTCTTCGATCTTGCGGTAGTTCGCAATCTTGTGGGTCAGCAACGCATGCGCCTGTTGCAGCGCTACAATCTGCTCGGCGATCTGCGCCTGGTGATCTTCAAGGATACTGCGCCTTTGAAGCGACGTGGCGTCGCCGTTTTCGCGCAATCCGGCATAGCGCTGCATTTCGCGGATCGGCATGTTCGTGGCTCGCATGCAATGTAGAAAATTGAGCCACACCTCGTCTGCTTCGGAATAGCGGCGGTGGCCATTGCGTGCGCGCCCCACCGGTTGAATCAGCCCCACACGCTCGTAGTAACGCAGCGTGTGCGCGGTCATACCGCAACGTTCTGCCATGCTCCGTATGGTGAATCCTGCATCCCGCATATATCCACCGTACATCTTGGAGCGCGCTCTCAGTCAAGATATGTGAAAGTATTAGTAAATGGTCAGATCGTGGTACAACCTGCTTAGATTCAGGCAAATAGCAGCACATTATTCATCTCGGCAAAATCCTCTTAAGAAATCTTAAGACTGGACCGGCCCCATAGCAGACTCACGCGTCTTTCTACAGTAAAAACCGCGTCCGGACCTCATCTCGTATCATCGATTTCGGGTGAAGGAATCGTGAACGACAGTTCAGAGCCTCAATCAGGCATCGAGAAGTTTCAGAAAATGCTGACCGTGGCTTTGGAAGAAGCTCGCCAAGGCTATGCCGAGGGCGGCATCCCCATCGGAGCGGCGCTGTTCACCGCCGAAGGGGAACTCTTAAGCAGCGGCCACAATCGCCGCGTGCAGCACGGCGACCCCAGCATTCACGGCGAGACCGACGCCTTTCGCCGTGCAGGCCGCCAGCGCAGCTATCGCAACCTGGTGATGGTCACCACGCTGGCCCCGTGCTGGTATTGCAGCGGCCTTGTGGGCCAGTTCCACATCGGCACACTGGTGGTGGGTGAAAGCCGCACCTTTAGCGGTGGCGTCGACTGGCTGCGCGAAAACGGCGTGAAGGTGATCAACCTCGATAGCCGCGCGTGCCGCGAACTGCTCGAAGCGTACATTGCCCAACACCCCGAAGTGTGGAACGCGGACATCGGTGAAGAGTAGCCCGTTGCTGTGACATAGAATGGGGCTTTCACCCGGAGGACACCGTATGCAGCGCCGTCAGTTTCTTGCTACCTCTCTTGCCGCTTCCGCTGCTGCCATCGCTGGCGGCGCCGATGCACAGGCACCTGCGACCCAGACGCGCGAGTACTACCAGATTCGGCGCTACCACATGCAGAATGGCCCGCAAACCGCGCTTACAGAACACTACATCGCGGACGCGCTGATCCCGGCGCTGGCGCGTCGCAGCATCGGCCCTATCGGCGCTTTCAAGCTTGATATCGGCCCGGAAACGCCAGTGTTTTATGTGCTCATTCCATCGACTTCAGTTGATGCGCTGGCCGGGCTGGATCTTCAACTCGCCAAGGACGACGAGTTCTTGAAGACGGCCGAGCCTTTCTGGAGTGCGCCCGCAACCGCGCCGGCGTTTCTGCGTGTCGATTCGTCGCTGCTTGCGGCCTTTGAAGGCTGGCCCAGGATCACGCCGCCACCCTCAGCAGCCGCCAAGGGCAAGCGCATCTTCCAACTGCGCACCTACGAGAGCCCCAGTTATCGCAACCACGTGCGCAAAGTGGAGATGTTCCACTCTGGCGAGTTTGAGATCTTCAAGAACGCAGGCTTTCAGTCCGTGTTCTATGGCGATACGCTCATCGGTCCGCGCATGCCCAGCCTCACTTACATGCTCAGCTTCACTGAGCTTGCGGAACTGGATGCGCATTGGCACATCTTCCAAAATGATCCGGGATGGAAGAAGCTCTCCGCCGATCCTCGATTCGCTTACGAGGCCATCGTCAGCAACATCACCAACCTGGTGCTGAGCCCGCTGTCGTCATCGCAGATATAGAATGCTGAAGATTACGCATTCAACACCGGCGCCGAGACTTTCCTGCGCGCTCCCAGCAGCCCGGCCAGTTGCAACAGCGCTTCGTCGGCGTCTCGCGCTGCGGCCAGTTGCATGCCGCCGGGCTGGCATGGAATGGTCACCACCGGCGCACCGGCCACGCTGAACGGCGTGGTGTACCGCAGCAGGCTGGGCCGCGTCTGGCTGTGATCTGCGCCAGCCGCCAGCCGTGCCACCGGCGTGGCGGGCAGCATCACCAACTCGTGCTCAGCGAACATCTCATCTGTGCGCGCGCGAAACACCATGTGCCGATGGCGCAGCGATGCAATCTCCGTCGGTGCGATGCGTGCGCCCTTTTCCAGCCTCTCGCGAAGCGCCGGTCCAAAGCACTCGAAGTGCCCGGCGTGCAGTCCGGCCGCCTCCCACGCCTGGATGGGCGCATAGATCTCCATCGCATCGGCCCACCAGTCCAGGTCGATCTCGGTGGCGCGCAGGCCCAGGTCCTCCAGTTCTGCAATCGTCTTGCGATAGCTCGCAACGATCTCCGGTTCGCAATCGTAAAGAAAGCGATCGTTCACAACGGCGAACCGCGCGAAGGCCTTCGTATACGCCGGTCCATTCTCCGCGAAAACTCTGCCGAGCAACGGCGCATCTTCCAGATCGCGAAACAGCCAGCCCATCGTATCGAACGACTCCGACAGGTGCGCGCCGCCGCGCCAGTCTCCGCGACCCAGCGAAGCGCGATAGCCCGCGAGCCCGCACAACGCGGCCGGCGCGCGAACCGATCCGCCCGTATCTGTGCCGATGGCTGCTACCGCGGAGCCCTCAAGCACACTGGCCGCGGCCCCCGACGATGATCCCCCCGTAAGCGCGCCCTCGTCGCCGGGCTGCAGGCAATCGCCAAATTCGGGATTCTCGCCGGTGATGCCGTAGGCCAGCGGGTGCAGGTGCGTCTTGCCCGTGATTACCGCGCCGGTCGCGCGCAGCCGCTCCACCAGCCACGAATCGCGCTTGGCTACTCCATTAAAGTCGCGGTAAAACGTGACGCCGCAGGTGGTGGGCGCGCCGGCCAGATCGAAGCAATCCTTCACGGAAATCGGCAAGCCCCACAACGCGCCGTGCCCATCCCTGAACGGGCCGGGTTCGCCTCGCGGCATCTCCTCAGCCCGGGCGGCTTCAGCCCGTGTCCACGCGGCGTCGAACCACAGGTAGGTGTTGCGGCTGGGATTCTAATTCGCGCGGCCAAGCGCCTCTTCAACCAGCCGCGAGGGTTGCGTGAGTCCGTTGGCCAGCGCGCTGCGCAGCGCCTGAATTGTCCCGAGAGCGGTAGGCATAGACAGATTGTAGAGAAGGCCCACCCGGAAGGAAGGTCGCCCCAACCGTTGGCTTGTCTTGCCCCCACCTTATCCAGGGTTCAAGAATCACGGTTACACTGGGGCCATGTCTGTCGATGCCCTCATTCTGGCCGCCGGCGGCAGCCGACGACTGGGTCGGCCCAAGCAACTGCTCGAGTTTCAAGGCGAATTCCTTCTGGAGCGCGCCATCCGCCTGGCTACTGAGGCCGGCGCGGTGCGGGTATTCGCCGTGATGGGTGCGCACTTTGAAATCATCCGCGCATCCGTGCACTTCAGTGGTGCAATCCCGGTGATCAACGACCGCTGGCAACAGGGCATCGCCACTTCCATCGTTGCGGGCCTGCATGCCGTGGACTCCCTTGGTCCCAAGCCATCAGGCGTGCTGGTAATGAGCTGCGATCAGCCCCGGCTCACGGCCGATCATCTGCGCACGTTGATCGATGAATTCAACGCGCAAGCCGAGCCTGCGATTGTCGCTTCCGCCTACGCGGGCGTCCATGGCGTTCCGGCAATCTTCCCCCGCACCGTATTTCCTCACCTGATGAATCTCAGCGGAGACAAGGGCGCACGTGCGCTGCTCGCCAAACCTCCGTGCGCTTTGATCGCGCACGAGTTTCCCGGCGGCGAAGTCGATATCGATCTCCCCGCCGATCTCGCGCACCTTGACTAGTTCCGGAAATCAATCGGGCTCAGAGATCTTGTGCGTCAGCGTCAGCCCTGCCATGATCAGAATCAGTGCGATGCTCCAATAGAGGAAGTGGTCCCACACAGTCGTGCGCATGATGATCGCCTCCACGGAGATCCACCCGGTCAACACGCAGCCTTGCAATGCCACCCACCAACCGTATCCCGGTGCGCGCCGCCAAGTCGCAAGGAACGTGACGATGCTGAGGATCCCGTTTGCCACCAGCAAGATAAGGCCCGGAATCAGAAAGGTATGGAACGGAGAATGTTCCAGAATGCTTTGCGGCATTTGGAGCAGCCTTCCCGTGGGATCGATGATCAGGGGAACTGCTCCCGCGATCGCGGTGACGCACAAAAACGCCAATGCTACCATCGCCACCACGCGCGCAATTCTCATGGACGCACTCCGCCTCATCTGCTTGGGGGATGCGTGGAATTCTAGCATCATTCCGGCCGGTGGGCTTTAATTTTGCAAAGTCCAGCAGTAGCCGCCTCTATAGCTATGCGTGGTTCGCGGGTTTCTTCACGTCGGGAAGTGCCTCTTTTGCCCTGATGGAGCTTTCCGCTCCGCCGGACAACCGTGCGGCTTGGCCTGAAGCTGCGGGCGTCGATGGCGACGTGCGTTAAAACAGAATCCGCATCTCTGAAATCAGATTGTGGTTGTAGGTGTGGAAGCCTGAAGTCGCGATCTGCATCCCGCCGTCGAAAATGAGGAACGGATGTGTAGGCGACCACTCCTTGCGCCGAACGACGTAGAAAGCTCCAGGCGTAACAAAGTTCTGCATCTTCCCGTCGTGGCTTCCGGAGTGGTAGAACGTTGCGTTGTTCTCCACCTCGAACCACACCGATCGCGTGGCGTGCGCCTGCATCAGCGCGTTCCATGCGATCGAACGGCCCTGCGCCGCGATCTTGCCTGTAGGCATGGTGCCGCCAAGCGAGGAGATCACGTCGTAGCGTTTCTTGAAGTTGTAGCCGGCAACCATCGCGGGCCCATACGAGTCGGTGGCTGCGCCGTTCTTGTGGCTGCCCGTCGCGAAACAATGACTCAGCATTGCTGTTACTTCAAAATTGCCACGCTCGGCATTGCCGGAAGCGATGCGGTACTTGACTAGCGTGGATGTATCGCCGAAGCCATCGACGGCCGCGCTGTTGTGCTGGATATACGACGGCGGAATGTAGTCGATCTCAAACCGATTTCCTTCAACGATGCCGAGGCCGCGCGCATTGCCATAGCTCACCGTCTGCGTGCCCGACGACGTGTATTCGTTGGAGAAGGAAAGTTTTACATATTGCACCAGCCTCGGATCGGGCGCTACCAACGGCGTGATCATCGCCGGCTGCCATGCAGTCATCGAGGTGTTGTGCGCCAGGAAACGTTCTTTGAACGATTGCTGCGCGGAAATAGCCAGTGGGCCGGCCACGACTGCCGCTAAAACAAGGTAGAGAATAATCCGATGTCTGCTCACGATCGATTTCAGTTATAGCGTGATCTCAGTTTTATTCCAGTGACTGGAGTCACGCACATAGCTTCTAAGCGCGAAGACCCACTATACTGCGACCCATGCGAAGCATTGGATGTTTCTCATGTGCAGCTGTCATGGCTCTTGCCGCGCTGTTGGCGTCGGCGCAAAGCGCATCTCCGTGGCAGATGCAGAACTCCGGCACCACCGCGGGTCTGCGAGGAATCTACTCGGTAGATGGGACGATAGCCTGGGCCAGCGGCACCGGCGGCACGGTATTGCGCACAACCGATGGCGGCACGCATTGGCGGCCCTGCACCGTACCCGACGCAGTCGCTGATGGCGCAACGCTCGACTTTCGCGGCGTGCAGGCGTGGGACACCGACACTGCAATCGCGATGGCCTCTGGGCCGGGTGAAAAGAGCCGGCTCTACAAGACCAAGGATGGATGCAAAACCTGGAAGGCGGTTTTCCGAAATCCCGACAAAGAAGGCTTCTGGGACTCTATTCAATTCGATGGAAAGCAGGACGGTATGCTGTTGGGCGATCCGGTCGGTGGACGATTCGCTGTTTTCATCACTCAAAACGGTGGCGAGAACTGGATCGAGCAAAAGCCAGACGGCCTAATGGCGAATCCTTCGAAGGAATCGATTTTCGCCGCGAGCAACAGCAGCCTCGTCATGTTCACTATGCTGGCACATCGGTTCTTTGTGACCGGAGGTTCCGGCGGGGCGCTGTTTATCGAGTGCCATGGTGAATTGGAAGTTGGAGGAAGACCGGAAAATGTTGATTGTCTCCAGAATCCAGAGCGGCTTCCTCTGGGCAAGAGCACAAGCAGTTCTGGAGCATTTTCCTTGGGATTCACTCCAAAAGTCTTTGTTGCTGTCGGTGGCGACTACACCAAACCCAACGACTCCACCGGCACCGCCGCATGGGCCGCCGACGGCGGCTTACACTGGACCGCCTCCACCACCCCGCCCCACGGCTACCGCTCCACAGTGCAATGGTCCGAGCCGCTCAGAGCCTGGATCACCGCCGGCACCAACGGCTCCGACATCAGCCGCGACGACGGCAAAACCTGGAAGCCCCTCGACAACAGTAATTGGAACGCGCTGTCTCTGCCGTTCATTGTCGGGCCCAACGGACGCATTGCTCGACTCAATCTTCCGGTTCGCTAGGACTTTGCGAAACCCCTTTGAATTCATACCCCGCGACCCGAATCAACCAGCCCAACGGCTCCACTGCACCCAGCCCAACAGTTCTCAAATTCGTTGTGTGCTTGCTTTTCCGCAACATCGGCCTCAACCGCGATAAAATAGGGTCAACGGATGATGCAAACTCCTCCAGCGGCTGCCGCCCAGGCCACCCGCTCCCCGCGGGAACCGGAGTTGCGGGCTACGGACGCCCTCATTGAGGTCTTGGGCCTCGAAAAAACCTACCATGCTGCACGCGGTCCGCTCACCCTTTTTAAGAATCTTGACCTACAAGTCGATACGGGTGAGATGGTTGCTATCGTGGGCCAGTCGGGCACCGGAAAAAGCACGCTTTTGCACATTCTTGGCGCGCTTGATGCGCCCTCCGCCGGAACTGTATACTGCGCGTCAACTAACGTGGCAACTCTTTCAGCGCGGCAGGCGGCAGCCTTCCGCAACAGCAAGATTGGCTACGTCTGGCAATTTCATTACCTGCTGCCGGAATTCACTGCGCAGGAAAACGTGGCAATGCCGCTTTTGGCCCGCGGACAAACACGGCGAGAAGCGCTGGCAGTGGCGGCTAACTGGTTAAGAGAAGTCGGTTTAGAAGACCGGGGCGATCATCGGCCCGGCGAACTCTCCGGCGGCGAGCAGCAGCGCGTTGCGCTGGCGCGCGCCTTGGTCAACAACCCCCGGCTGCTGCTGGCCGACGAACCCACCGGCGATCTGGACGAGACGACCGCAGGCCAGGTCTTTGATCTGATCGGACGTTTACACGCAAGCCACGGCCTCACTTCCATCCTGGTAACCCACAATATGGATCTGGCCGCACGGTGTTCGCGGGTCTTGCGTCTTGAGGGCGGGCGGCTGACTGTGTCGGCAACCGGCCCTAAATGTCAGCCCACGTGAGAAATGCAAGCGAGATTAAGCAGCGTTCCGGGTGGGAAATGAGTCTGAGTATGTAGGGGTAAGCAGCCTGGCAGGTTCCCCACCAGGCTGATTCGGGTCGGATGGAAGCCCAGGGGCAGCACCCCCGCCCTGAGGCGAATGGGAAAAGGACCTCCCGAGACCATCCCAAAGAGCGGTTCTGAGGCACGAGCGTCATTTCAGAGGGCCTCAGGCGGCGATGTTAGAGCAGGCACGCGCGGGTTGGACTGAAGCCGGCAGAACCGGACGGTCACTCCAGCCGATAGCCTGGTTCAAGGGAGAATCATATGTTCGAACGCTATACGGAGAAGGCAAGGCGTGTGATCTTCTTCGCGCGGTATGAGGCCAGCCAGTTTGGCTCGCCCTATATCGAGACCGAGCACCTGTTGCTTGGCCTGCTACGCGAAGACAAGGCTCTCACCAATCGCTTCCTGCGCTCGCACGCCTCGGTGGAGTCGATCCGCAAGCAAATTGAAGCGCACACCACCATCCGCGAAAAGGTCTCCACGTCGGTGGACCTGCCGCTTTCGAACGAATGCAAGCGGGTATTGGCCTATGCCGCGGAAGAAGCGGAGCGGCTGGGACACAAGCACATCGGCACTGAGCATCTGCTCCTCGGTTTGCTGCGCGAAGAAAAATGCTTTGCTTCGGAGATTCTGCAGGAACGCGGCCTGAAGCTGGCGCAGATTCGCGACGAGTTGGCTCGCGTCACGCAGGAGAAGGCTCCGGCGCAGGCGCGTCAGCGCGAGTCGAGCCTGCTGGCGGAGTTCAGCCGCGACCTCACCCAGGCCGCAATGGACGGCCAGCTTGATCCCCTCGTCGGGCGCGATGGCGAGCTTGAACGCGTCATCCAGATCCTTTGCCGCCGCACCAAGAACAACCCGGTGCT
>PLXP01000184.1:15627-45417 GCA_003151435.1 Acidobacteriaceae bacterium | reverse complement strand
GGACGTTCTTCACCGATCCAACCAGCGATTCGCCCCTTTTCCAGCGGCATGTAAAGCCGCGCCCCTTCAAAACAGGCTTACCTCCGAACCGATTCAGAGATAAGCCTGACTCACTGGTGCGTGCCAATAACGGCCTTATTCACCGTCAGCAGACCCTGTGCGCGCAGCCAGCTTTCCAGCAGGACGGGCCACTGATCCAGCACGGCGTCGCCGCGGCCCAGGCCGGTGCCGTGGGGGCCGTTGGCGAAGATGTGGGCCTCAGCCGGAACGCCGGCCTTCACTTCGGCTTCGTAGAACCGCAACCCCTGCTCCACCGGCACCGTCTGGTCATTGAAGGTGTGATACCAGAACGTGGGCGGCGTTTCCCTGGTCACGAACAGGTCAGGGGAATATGCCACGCGAAGTGCCTCGCAACGGTCCATCACGTCGAACAGCTTGCAGTAGCTCAGGTGCGACGTATCGCTGGAGATGGCTCCGATCCACGGGTAGCCAAGGATCAGGAAGTCCGGCCGGCTTGAGACACGCTCGATGGGATCTTCGGCGTCGGGTTTGCCGGGAACCGGCTGCGTCGCGGCCAGCGCCGCCAGGTGCCCGCCGGCAGAAAAGCCGATGATGGCAATGCGATTCGGGTCGATGAAGTAATCTCGCGCCCGCGCCCGCACCTCCTGCACCGCGCGACGCGCATCGATCAGGGGCACCGGCAGCAGATAGCCATTCGAGCTGAGCCGGTATTGCAACACAAACGCGAGAAACCCGCGCGCGGTGAACCAGTCGGCCACCTGGCGGCCTTCAAGGTTGGCGGCCAGGCCCACGTACGCGCCTCCGGGCAAAATCACCACCGCTGAGCCGTTGGCGTGGCCGTTTTGCGGCTCAAAGATGGTCAGCGTGGGGATATCCTCGCAGGCTTTGCCTTTGGCCTGGGGTGCGTCACCCGCCCACAGGCGAGTGGTCTGGATGCCGAGAAATGCGTTGTTTTCGCCCGCGCTCGCACAGGGCTCTTTTTGCGCCTGTGCCGCTGCACACACCATCGCTCCCGCTGCCAGAAGGGAAAAAAGACGTTTCACGTGAGCCCCCATCGTTCTTGGCGCCGATTATACGGCTTCCGGAAATCAGCCGCAGTCCAGCCCCAGGCCCTTCCGCAATTTGGGTAGCATGACATCGAAATCGCCACTCAACCGCATGTTTCGGCCACTTCCGGGGGCCCAATCGACTCCCTCCGTCGACCCCGAGGGCGACCATTGCCCATCCCGGAGGTTACCCGTTTTGTAGCCCTGCGGGTCGACGGAAATCTAAGTCACTCCAAAACACGAGTCCTAATCCCCGGTCAGAATCGCTCATCTCGATGCTGGGAGGGGTGTTAGCATCAGTTCTGACAGATGCAAACAAAAAAGTTAAAAATCATACCTTTGGGCGGCCTCGGCGAGTTCGGAATGAACTGCATGGTGCTGCGTTGGGAAGACGACATTATCGTGATCGACGCCGGGTTGATGTTCCCGGAGTCGGAGTTGCTTGGTGTGGATATCGTGGTGCCCGACATCACCTATCTCATTGAAAACAAGCAGCACGTTCGTGCCATCATCCTCACCCACGGCCACGAAGACCACATTGGCGGCCTGCCTTGGATCCTGAGCGAAATCAAGGTTCCCGTCTACGCCACGGAGTTCACCCTGGCCTACGTGGAGGGCAAGCTCGAAGAGCACCACCTGCTCGACGAAACCACGCTCATCGAGATTGAGCCCAAGCACAAATTCACCATCGGGCCGTTCACCATTGAGCCGATCCGCGTGACCCACTCGCTGGTGGACTGCGTGGCGCTGGCCGTCGATACGCCCGTCGGCGTCGTCATCCACACCGGCGACTTCAAGATCGACCTGTCGCCGCTCGACGATCAGGCCTTCGATCTGCACACCTTCGCCGAGTACGGCAAGAGAGGCGTGCTGGCCCTGCTGCAGGACTCGACCAATGTGGAGAGACACGGCTTTACGCCCAGCGAACGGGCCGTGCGTCCGCGGCTGGATGAGATCTTTTCGCGCGCCACGAAGAAGCTGTTTTTCAGCTGCTTCTCCTCCTCGATTTACCGTATTCGCATTGCGATGGAACTGGCCCGCGAGCACAAGCGCAAAGTGGCCATCATCGGCCGCAGCATGGTGGAAAGCACCGAGATTGCGCAGGACCTGGGGTACATCGAAGTGCCCAACGGCCTGATCATCAATCCAGGGCAGATGAAAGACTACCCCGTGGACCAGCTGATGGTGCTCATCAGCGGCACGCAGGGCGAGCCCATGAGCGCGCTGAGCCGCGCCGCGGTGGACAACCATCGCCACGCGCACATCGACGCGGGCGACACCGTCATACTGAGTTCGCGTGTGATTCCCGGCAACGAGAAGAGCATCTTCAGGGTCATCGACCACCTCTATCGCCGCGACGCCAACGTGATCTACGACGACGGCTCGCACGGACTCATCCACGTCAGCGGCCACGGCAGCCAGGAAGAGCAGCGAATGCTCATCAACCTCGTGCGGCCCAAGTTCTTTATCCCCGTGCACGGCGACTATCGCTACCTGCGTCTCCACGCCAAGGTAGCCATGGAAACCGGCGCCGTGGAACACGCCATGGTGATTGAAGACGGTGACGTGCTTGAACTCACCAAGGACGACGCGCGCAAGACCGAGAAGGTGACGGCCGGCCGCGTACTGATCGACTCCGGCTCAAGCATCGATGTGGTCGAAGATCTTGTCATTCGCGATCGCCGCATTCTGAGCGAAGACGGCATTGTGCTGGCGGTGCTGGCCATCAACAAGCGCACCGGCAAGCTGGAGCAGTCGCCCGAAGTGGTAATGCGCGGATTTGGGGGCGCAGACATCACCGATCAGGCCCGCGAAACCGTGATGAAGTCTCTCGACGGACTCACCGGCGAAGGCAAGACCGATTACGGCATGGTGAAGGAAAAGGTGCGCGTCGATTTGAAGCGCCTGATCCAGAAGACCACCGGAAGACGGCCGTTGATCATGCCGGTAATAATGGAGATCTGAGCAATGACTTTGCTATGAATTTGCGGCGGGTGGTTCGCCTGCCGCAAGCTCTCGCAAACTGATTCTGTAAAATCCCCTTATGAGCCGCCTAGCTGCTGTGTTCGTTCTCGCCGCTGCCGTTCTTGCTCCCGCAATCCTCGCGCAAGCACCCCAGTCCACCATTCCAACGATCACATCTTCGGTGCCCGCCTGCCTGCCTTCAACCACGCTTGAAGAACTCACCAAGGCGCTCGACGATGCGATCAGCGGCCCGGGCGACAAAGATCGCACCTGCCTGCGCCAGCTCGTGCTGCCCGACGCGCGCTTGACGCCCATCCGGAAGGTGGAGGACGGCAGTTTCGCGCCCCGCATTCTCACCCTCGACGACTGGATCAACGCCGTCGCCCGTCGCGGCAGCGAGCCCATGGTCGAGCGCCAGGTGAAGGTGCGTTCAGAAACCTATGGGCACTTCGCCCACCTGTGGAGCACCTATGAAATCCGCCCCACTCCCGACGGCAAGGCCACGGTCACCGGCATCAACAGCGTGCAGGCCATCTTCGACGGAACTCGCTGGCGAGTTCTATCCATCCTGTGGGAGCCGGACACAACCGCCGGACCCGTTCCGGAGAAATATCTGCCATGAGCACAACCACTGAAACCCTTGTATCGATTGAAGCCATTCGCGCGGCCGCTGAACGCATTGCGGGAGTCGCCGTGAAGACGCCGCTGGTGCGTGCGCCCTTTCCCGGACTAGCGGGCGAAATATGGCTGAAAGCCGAAAGCCTACAGCCCATCGGCAGCTTCAAGCTGCGCGGCGCTGCCAACAAGATTCTGCAACTCACGCCGGAGGAAATCGCGCGCGGCGTCATCACGTATTCGAGCGGCAATCACGCGCAGGGCGTGGCCTATGCGGCTCGCGAAGTCGGAGCCAAAGCGGTGATCGTAATGCCGTCGAACGCGCCGGCCATCAAGCGCGCCGCCACGCTGGCGTTGGGTGCTGAGGTCGTGGACGTGGGCGTCGCTTCAAGCGAGCGCCTGGCCATGGCCGAAAAGCTGGTGCGCGAGCACGGCTACGTGGTGGTGCCGCCGTATGACGACGAGCAGATCATCGCGGGGCAGGCAACATGCGGGCTCGAAATCGTCGAAGCGATTCCCAATGTGGACCTGGTTTTGTCGCCCGTATCCGGCGGCGGTTTGCTCAGCGGCATTGCGACCGCGGTGAAGCTGCTGAACCCAAAGGCAAAGGTGTTTGGCGTGGAGCCGGAGTTGGCGGGCGATACGGCGGAGAGCTTCCGCACCGGCAAGATCGTCACATGGGACGCCGAGCTGACCAGCCGCACCATTGCCGATGGGTTGCGCACGCAGAGTGTTGGAGTGCGGAACTTCGCCCACATCCAGGCTTATGTCGACGGCATCATCACGGTGACCGAGGCGGAGATTCGCGCTGCGATGCGAGCCATTGTCGCCACTGCGCGGCTGGTTCCGGAGCCGAGCGGCGCAGTTACGACGGCAGCGCTCTTGTTCCATGCTGCGGAGCTCCCGCCCTATCGCAAGGCCGTGGCCGTGGTCAGCGGAGGCAACGTTGACCCCAAGCTGCTGGCCGAGGTGCTTACGGAAAGCAACTCATAGCGTCGGTTGGACTATGATGCCGTTGATGAGGACTCCTGTGCGTACCCCCCGATTCGTCTCGTTGAGTCTGGCCCTGCTGTGGGTGTTGCTGTCGTGCGCCACCCTGCCCCTGACTGCGGAAAAGCAGAAGAAAGACAACCTGCAGAAGCCCATGGCCGGTCCGCGGGCAACGCCGCTGCGCATCACCTGGCTTTACATTGCGCCTGACAGCAGCGCGCAGAAGGTGGACAAGGTACAGATTGGCCGCGAGATGGTGGTGGCCGAAAAGAGCGGCCCCTGGCTGCGCGTCTACGCCAACACCGATGTGCAGGAAGTGAGCGAGAAGGACGCCCCGCTGATTGGGCAGCCGGACGATGCGCCGCCGCCGATCTCCGGCTGGATGGAGGCGCGCGGAGTGGTGCTGGACACCACGCCCAACGGCGACCAGGTGCTGTTGGGCGAAGCAGCCAACCAGGAGATGCTGGCCAGCGATCCGCGCGGACCGGCCCACGCCGCACAGAGCGCGCGGCTGCTTTATCGCAGGCTGGCGGAGATGTTTCCCACCTCGCCGCAGGCGCCCGAAGGCGCATGGCGGGCCGCGGACATTCTATGGCAGTTGCAGAAGGCCGATGTTTCGTCGCGGCCATCGGCCAAGGAGAAAGAATCCTACCTGCGCGAGGGAATGGACGAGGAGGAGATGAAGAAGATCCTCAAGTTCTATCCCCACACGCGCCAGGCCGATCTGGCCTCCTATGAACTCATCGATAACAAGCTCTGCGGAGACTGGCAGGGCCAGCCCAAGTGCCCTGACAAGGAATCGGAATCCTACGAGAAGTACGCAGCCGAGCATCCCGATGGGCCAAAGACCGCGCAGGCGTTGTACCAGGCCGCCTGGCGACAGGCCGTGCTGGTGGACATGTACGACGCCGACGGCAGCGACAAGAAGGCCGACAACGCCAAGAGCCGCGCCCACGATTTGGCAGCCAGGTTAAAAGACAAGTTTCCGCAGACGGATTACGCTGCCCGCGCCGCGGCCCTCGTGTACAAATTGGATCAGGGCATTCCTGTCTACGGCATCGACCGGCAATGAATTGCCGCCCGCACTCGCCACCGCGGCACGGGCTGCGGCCGCTCTGCGAGGCCTGCATTATGAAACCGCACGGTTCAGGGGCTTTATCATCGAGACAGGCACCTGCATTGTTGACGCGTGGGATCGAGAAGCGGAAAACCGCTCGGTGCGCATTCCGGAGGCTTTTTGAACGTTTACATTCAGTCCATCATCCTGGGCATTGTGGAAGGCTTGACCGAGTTTTTGCCGGTCAGCTCAACTGCGCATTTGCGCATTACTGAAGCGCTGATGAANNGCATCCTGGAGTTCATCCGCACGTTCCCCAGGGGTGAACGGCGCGACCGCAACTTCATCACCCACCCGATTGGGCTCACGATTCTGGCATTCATCTTCACTTCGATTCCGGCGCTGCTGCTGAAGAAGTGGAGCGACAAGAACCTTGGCAGCCTGACCGCGATCGCACTGGCGCTGTTGATCGGCGGCGTCATCATGTGGATCGTGGACGCCTGGGCCTCGCGCTTTGAGCCCAACACCATCCACGTGGAAGAGATGAGCCTCACGCAGGCCATCTGGATCGGCCTTTGCCAATCCCTTTCGGCCATCTTTCCGGGCACGTCGCGCTCCATGTCGACCATTGCCGCGGGGCAGATGGTGGGGATGGACCGGCCCACGGCTCTCGAATTCAGCTTCCTGCTCTCCATTCCCACCATGCTGGCCGCCACGGCCTACGACCTGGTCAAGGAGATTCATCCCAGCAAGGCCGCGCTGGCCAACGGTGTTGCGACCGCTCACGTCATCATGAGCGGCGAACGCTGGATTGTGCTGGCCATCGGCTTTGTGGTGTCGTTTGTGGTGGCCTTCGGCGTGGTGGAGTGGTTCCTGATGTGGGTGCGCAAGCACGGGTTCACCATCTTCGCCATCTATCGCATTCTCGCGGGCGGCTTTCTGCTGCTTTGGGGAGCGAAGCTGATCGGCGGGTAAATTCCCCGGTAGTGGTTGCCGCTTTGGAGGCGAACAAAGAGCGATGGTACCCCCCGGGGGGTACCTTTCCTCGGCTTAACTGCCACATTCCTTACGGTTTAGCTACAAAAAACGTTGCGCTTAAGGAATCCGGTCCGGAGTGGAACCGGCCTGAATCGCGAGGGATCCGCCCGGCGATTCACCCTCTGTTCGTTGCGCTTCCTGTCATTCCCCATTGTGCGCTGGCGGCTAGTTATTCTCTGCAATCGGAGTTGTTCCGGTTTGGGGGATATGCCCGGAGTTCTGGAAAAACCTTGTCACAAGCCGACTTCGCGTTCCCAATCTGTGACAAATCGATTACCGGCCGCCGTCGCGAGGGAACAGACAGGGAGCCTGTGATGCGCCACGGCCCTCTCCATGAAGACTCTCCGCACTGACCTGGTACTCCCCTAGGAGAGGGGATTACCCACAGCTGATAAGCCTTTCGTCACTTCAGCAGGAAGACGTCCCGGAGGTCCGCATCACTCAGGTTATTGATGGAAAGGCCTGATTTGCCGAGACTTCGAAGAAGCAGGATTAACCTATCATTTGTGCGTTCAGCTAACAAATCCCGAACGTTCTTGAGCACCTCTGGATCGTCCGACCAGAGTGCCGGGATCTTGTTCAGCTCCGAAATGAAGCTAGCACGAAATTCTTGAGGCGCTTGATTCTGTCCGAGCACCCACCTGAAGGCAGTGAGAGCGACTATACATGCGACCTTCTGGCGTCTGACCTCGGCTAATTCCAGGTCGTGAGAGGTCTTGTTCACTGCTTTGATTGCGCCCCAAACCGCCAAGCCACCACCGACGAGTGCACCTACCAGGCCCGTACCTGCAGAGATCAATCCAGCAACAATTGTATCGGTCATCTTCCTCACGAGTTTGAATCTGTTTGCTTGATCAAGCATATCTCAGCTGGGTTGCAGCTCACAATCGCACGGAAACAGAAATAGCCCTGACAAACGTCAGGATTCATTCAAATGCGGTGGAGACGGCTTCCGACAACTTGATCCGAAACCGACTTCGCGGCACCTCTCCGGAATCTGAAGCATGCGATTTTACGTAGATGGGCTGGTGGCCCATGTCCGACCGATAACGTTGGGTGGCCACATCTCGATTTTGAGCTGGGGACCGGCTCCGGCCGGTGGATTTGCCCAAGGAACATGGCGGCGAGGTTTTTGTGAACATGTTCCTTGGGAGATGTGGGAGACGATGAGCCTCGACCAGCGGGTTCTCGTTCTCCACAACTCCGGGTTCTGAGGTTTCCCAGGTCTGAAAATCCAGACCTGGGGCACCCGCCGTTCGTGGTGGGTTGAGAAGTGGGCCACCCGCCTGAAGGAAAACGGTGCGCTTCTGGGCGTGAAGCGCGCTCGGCAATCTTCGTATTGACAAGCGGACGGCCAAACGTATCACAGATGCGACGACTGCGCGACCTTCTTGTCCATCACGTGCTGCCTGACGGCTGCAAGCCATTCATGTCCACTCGTTTCAGTCGGGAACAAAAGGAAAAGAAAGCGGCCGTTCTCTGTGTGCATCGGAGGCTTTTTACCCAGTAAGGTCCAATCGCAGCTGATGCCGTTTTTGTCATCAACCCACAGAACGTAATTTCCATCCGGCCTCTTATCAACTGATGACATCGACCAATTCACCTTCAGGGGCCATACTTGACACGAACCCAGAGAGTGCAAATCCTGTGTGATCCCGTGCGAAATTATGTGGTCTGTTCGCGAACTCTTCACCATCCAGTGATCGGCTGAGAGTGGATAGATGCGAGTCGATTCGGTCCATTCGCCAGCACCATCATTCGGGTCCGCCTGCCCCATCGTTATATCCATTTTCAAGTGATCCCTGATCCACTGAGCCTCTATATCAGTGGCCTTGGCGACATCGGGATTTGCATACCGGATAATCGTGAGCAGGGTCGATTCAGCGCCCTCCGGAGAATCAAAGGTTAGTTCAAGCACGGGAAGGTGCTGTGCCCCGTCCGGTTTCCCCGTTTCGTGGTACTGAATGTCGCAACTGAGCTTGTCGCGGGGAATCGAAAGGATGAATACGCGCGCGGATGGATCGTAGTCGGAATTACGAACCTTACCATTTTCCACAGTCATATCCGCCCCCTTATATGCGTCGAAATAACTTGAATCGGCCCAAGGAGTCTCACGAAACCGCACCGCGCAGTCTGTGGTTCGTTCATGAATGTACTGGCCGCCACTACTAACGAGATCGAGTTGTGTCCGTTCTCTGGAACTGATCCGCCAGGTGTCAGCATCCGTAGCGGCAATTCGGTAGCTGGTCAGACTAGTGGTCACTCCGTCCTGGACCAATTCCTGTCCGTACGGGTAGGGTGAGGTCTCGGTTCTGTCCGTGCTTCCGTCCGGCAGATTCTTGTCCAGCCACGCCTGCTCGGCGGAGATTGGATCAGTAGACTGCACAACGATTGGTGGTGGCGTTCTGATAGAAAAACGATGCTTCGCAATATAATAGCCGGACACCAAGGCTGCGAAAACAACAAAGGGTACTACTACGAGGATAGTTCTAATCCTTGTCACATACATTCGAAGATCCTTTGTGGTTGAGCGCGCGCGTAAGACTGCGCGCGTTCACAATTACGTCTGCTCGGTTAAACCTGCTCGGCGTAGGTAATGAAGATGATCCGTCAAATTCTACTAGAAACGAAGAAGGAATCGTGAAGTTTCAGCGGCGGGAGGCCCATGTCCGACCGATAACGTTGGGTGGCCCACATCTCGATTTTGAGATGTGGGGGACGATGACCCTCGACCAGCGGGTTCTCGTTCTCCCCAACTCCGGGTTCTGAGGTTTCCCAGGTCTGAAAATCCAGACTTGGGGCACCCATCGTTCGTGGTAGGTCGAGAAGTGGGCCCCACTCCGATTTCTATTGGCTGCGCCGTTCGATCAGTTGTAGTATGCTCGCGATCGCGGAATTCCTGCGAAATCCATCCAGGAGATCCCCCATGCAGTGCACAACCCCCGAACCAAATCCCCCCAAAACAGGCGACTCCACCGGTTACGACAAGACCGGAAACTGCCGCCAGGCACAAAAGAACGCGCGGCAGCGGGCGCTTGCCGACGCCTTGAAGTGGGCCCTGGGCTATGCCCCGGAATGCCCGGATGAATGCAAAATCCGCACCGTCAAGATCACGTTCAAATTCCAGAAAGATCCTTGCAAGGAGGACCCAAGGGACAAGAACAAACTTGAGTGTGTGTGTACCTGGACGGCCACCGTTGAATGCACCCCCAAGGACGTGGCCGCGCCCGCCGGCAAGACGGCTTCCGGTACAGCGTATCTGGGGTTGGACTGCACCCAGTATTTTGAAGACAAGGGGACCGGGAAAGGCGAAGATCCCATCCGTGACGGTGAAGCCAAAAAGGCAGCCGAAACCGATGCCCGGGAACAGGCAGAGAAGGCGGCCCTGGCTGTCAGCATCGATTGCATGAGTACAGGGGCCACGAAGTGCCCGACCAGCCAGATCACGGTGAGCATCGGTAAGCCGGTTGGGAAGCTCCACGAGCGCGAGGGCGACGAACAGCATAGCAAATGGACGGCGACCTGCGACTGGAAGCTTGTTGCCGAGTGTGTTTAGCCCGATTCTGGTTTGAAGAGCAGAGAAGGCTGATCTCCGGCGGGGGGTCCACAGCAAGGTTCCCCCCGCTTTGTTTTGCCTGAGATTCGCCCCTCCGCCGGGGATAATAAGGATGCTCTGGGATTCTCCGCCCGCCCCTGAAAGCTCGATCGCAAAACAGGTTTGCGGCGGCCGAAGAGAGCGGAGGCGCCCCATGATCAAGCCGATCCAGATTGCCCTCGCACCTACGCGAAGCCGCCCCCTGAACACGTTTCTGGGGGTGCTGCTGGCGCTGGTCTCCCTGCTTTTNNGCCTTTGTAGGCGACCTTTTGCTGCAAACGCTCGGCTTTACCGCCTTCTTCCTTCCCCTGTGGATGGCCGCGGTGGCGTGGGGCTGGATGCGTTCGCGGCCGGGCGGGTCGGCTCTGCTTCGCGGCACGGGCACGCTGATGGCTTTGCTTTTTTTGCCTGCGATCTTCGCGCTGCTGCCGTGGCACTGGCACTGGCTCCATGCCATCCCGGTGGAGGGAGTGGTGGGGCGGTTGGTGGCCGGAGCGCTGGTGGCCTATCTCAACATTCAAGGTGCGTGGCTAGTGGCCGGCGTGCTGGCGTTGGCAGGGCTCTACTTTGCCTCGGCGGTAAGCCTGTGGGCGCTGAAGGAACTGTTGGCCGACCGCTTGATCTTGTTCCAGTCGTGGCACGACCGCTGGCGCAACTGGCGCGAAGATCGTGCGGAACGCAAGGCCGAACGCGAGGAGATGCTGGCGGAACAGAACCAGCCAGGCCCGGCGCAGCGCATCTATTCGAGCGCCATGGCCCCAGGGGTGCCCGAAGCGGCCCAGGAAGAGTTTGTGCCGAAACCGAGCCGTCTGGCTGCCTTGTTTGGACGGCGCAACCGGACTCGGGAGATCGACCCGGTAGATGAGATTCCGGCGTTTCAGCGAGCCGGCGGCCTTCCCGCGACTGAACAGATTCCAATAACGGAGCCGGTGCGGCGAACCAGCATCTGGGAACGTACTCCGGAGCCTGTGCCAGTGCGGGTTGCGCCGGTGCCCTTCCCTGCGGCGGCGGCCGTTCCCCAGGCACAGGCACCCGCAGCGCGGCCCATTCCCGTGGAAGCGCGGCCCCCCATGCGGCCGGAATTGCGGCCAGACGCGCGACTAGAATCGCGGCCCGCCCCGATGCGAGAGGAGCCCGTTGCTCCCGCACCCCAGCCCCGTTTCAGCGCAGAAATCGCCATCCACGAACGCGCCGACGCGGATGTGCGCACCGCCACGGTTCCGCCCAAGCATGTGAGCGGATTCAAGATGCCGCCGAGCACTCTGCTGAACCCTGGCGGCGGCCCGCAGACCGTGCGCGAAGATGTATTGCGCGAGGAAGCCAAAGTTCTGGTGGAAAAATGCGGCGAATTCGATGTCCGCGGCCAAGTGGTCCAGATCAACCCCGGACCCATGGTGACGACGTATGAATTCAAGCCCGAAGCCGGAGTGAAATACAGCCGCGTAACGGGGCTGGCCGACGATCTGTGCCTTGCCATGCGGGCGGAGAGCATTCTGATCGAGCGCATGGCGGGCAAGAGCACGGTGGGCATCCAGGTGCCCAACCACGAGCGCGAAACCATCCACCTGCGCGACGTGCTTGAAAGCGAGACCTTCGCGAAGTCAAAAGCGCGACTGACTCTGGCCATGGGCAAGGACATCAACGGCCGCATCGTGACTGCCGACCTGGCCGCGATGCCGCACGTACTCATCGCCGGTTCGACGGGCTCGGGCAAGTCTGTGGCGATTAACGCCATGATCATGAGCCTGCTGTTCCGCACCACGCCGTCGCAGGTGAGGCTCATCCTGGTGGACCCGAAGCGCGTGGAACTGGGCATGTATGAAGGCGTTCCGCACCTGTTTACGCCCATCATTACCGAGCCCAAACTGGCCGCCAACGCCCTGCGCAATGCGGTGAGAGAAATGGAACGGCGCCTGAAGCTGCTGGCCTCGCGCAGCGTGCGCAACATCGACCAGTACAACAAGCTGTTCGACGGCGCCATGCCTTCGCTCTTCGACGACGGCGAGGACGAGGAGCCGCTGCCTTACATTGTCATCATCATCGACGAGTTGGCCGACCTCATGATGCTCGATCGAGCCAACGTCGAGGAATCGATCACGCGGCTGGCGCAGATGGCGCGCGCCGTAGGCATTCACCTGATCCTGGCCACGCAGCGGCCCAGCGTGGACGTGATCACCGGCCTCATCAAGGCCAACGTGCCCACACGCATCAGCTTCCGCCTAGCGACGAAAGTGGATTCGCGCACCATTCTCGACACCAACGGGGCCGAAGCGCTGCTGGGGCGGGGCGACATGCTTTTTCTGCCGCCGGGCACCAGCCGCCTGATGCGCCTGCACGCGCCCTACGTCAGCGAGAAAGAGACCGCGGCGGTGGTCGCCTTCTGGAAGGACCAGGGCCAGGCGGAATACGTCGAAGGCTTCCTCGAGTCGCCCAAGGACGAGCGGCCCAGCGTGGAGGGCTCCAATGCGGATCCAGACGAAAACGACCCCATGTTTGACGATGCGGTGCGGCTGGTCTTCGAGTTTGGCAAGGCGTCCACATCGCTGCTGCAGCGGCGTTTGCGCATCGGCTATGGCCGCGCCGCGCATCTCATCGACCTGATGGAGCGCGATGGCCTGGTTGGCCAGGCCGATGGCTCCCGCCCGCGCGAGTTGTTGAAGGCGCCCGGCTGGCTCCACGAGGTGGCAGCCAACGAGTAATATTCAGAGCGGCGAGCATCGGCAACGCGTCCCGCCCCAAAGCAGCTAACCGCGGCAGGCCCAGCCGCAGACAGGTCACACCAGCGAAATGTTCATCGGCGAAGATCGAAGGCTGCCCATCGTGCTCATCATTGACGACGACATGGTGAGCCGCGAGGTGATGGCCACGGTGCTCACCATGAGCGGATATACCGTCTTCAGCGCGGCTGACGGAGCCGAGTCGCTGGCGCAGCTCGATGCGGGAAATTGCACGCCCGAGGTCATCCTGTTGGATACGCAGATGCCGGGGCTGAGCGGAACGCAACTCATCGAACAGCTCCGCGCCCGCACCAAGGCCACCCTCTACGCCACCAGCGGCAGCGACGCCCCCGCCGAAATCAAGGCGGCCGTCGATGGGTTCCTGATGAAGCCGTTCGGTCCTGAGGCCCTGCAACGGCTGCTGGAAAAGCACTCGCCAAAGGCGGCGCCGATGCTGGAACCCGATATGCCGGTGGTCAGCCCAAAAATTCTGGCCCAGCTTCGCGAAATGATGCCGGAATCCGCGGTGCGCGAGATCTACGCCGCGGTGGTGGCTGACCTTGAAAAGCGGATCGCCGCACTGAAAGCGGCCACCGCCCAAGGCGATGCCGCCGAAATTCGCCGCATCGCTCACGCCATCAAAGGCGGCTGCGGCATGGCTGGGGCTCTGCAGGCGGCGCGGCTGGGCGCATTGCTTGAGGCGGGGGGTGACCAGTTAGATAACAGCAAGGCGATCCTGCATCAATTGCGAAACGCGACCCGAAAGCTGCAGCGTATGCTGGATGCTGAATTCTCAGCCTGAGGAATTGGCGCCGTTCTGTGACTTGCATGCGAGAACGGGCGGCCGCATCCCAATGGCTGCAATGACCCTGGGTCCTGATCTCTGGAGGTTAGCCTTTCTCGTGGAACGATCAATCCGCATCGTACTGGCAGACGACCATCCCGTAGTTCGCATCGGCGTGCGCAATATGCTCACCGAGGCCGACGGCTTTGATGTGTTGGGCGAGGCGTCAGATGGCGACGAGGCCATCACCCAGACGCTCGAACTGGAGCCGGACATCCTGCTGCTCGACGTGCAGATGCCGCGGCTGCCCGGACTGGAAGCCATGCGCGCCATCATGAACGGCACGCCCACGGTCAAGATTCTGCTTCTCACATCGACCATCACGACCCAACAGATTATTGAAGCGCTGCAGATCGGCGCACGTGGCATCGTCCTCAAGGACGCACTTGTCGGGCATCTGCAGACCGCCATTAAAACCGTGGCCAACGGCGACTACTGGATCGGCGGCAAGCGCGTGGTCAACCTGGTTTCGGCACTGCATGAGCTGATGCAGCAGGCAGCCGTGCCCCAGCACAAGACCTACGGCCTTACTCCGCGCGAACTTGAAGTGGTGGGCGCCATCGTGGAAGGCTGCAGCAACCGCGACATCGCGAAGCAATTCAGCCTCAGCGAAGAGACCGTCAAGCGCCACCTGTCGAACATCTTCGACAAGACCGGCGTTTCCACGCGCCTGGAACTGGCGCTGTTCGCCATCGCGCACCATTTGGTGGCACCGCTGTAAGCGCCGCTCCGGAATCGCAGGTGGGGATTCCGGTTCGTCAACCAACGTCTCGCAACCCAAGGAAAATCGTCGGATGGTTTCCGACGAGCATCATTGCCGCAGGGATGATCAGCCCCGCTCTAAGCGATGGCTGCGATGCCGTGTTTGGCGGCGAGTGTGAGCAATTTGGCTGCTGGTCCCCGCGGCTGCTTTTCGCCCCGTTCCCATTTGCTGACAATCCCTGTGGTCACATTTAGATGTGCCGCAAAAACTGCTTGACTCACAGCTGCTTTCGTCCTGATGCGTCGGATGGTCGCCGGAGACAGTTTCATGACCGGCGTAAGACATGCGCGATCGAATTCACGCATGGTCTTGCTGTCGATAGCTCCGACCTGATGCAGGTCAGACATGCTTTCGTGTAGCGCCGCGAACGCTTCGCTCTTGTAAGCTTTTGCCATGTTCCTTTCCTTTCCTTAATGGAGCAATCTCAAAGAGAGCTTTCTCCTTCACGATTGCCATCATCTCTTCTTCGCTGAAGCCGAGGTAGATTTTTGCGGCCTTCCGGTATCCTCTCAGTTCATCGGGCTTGATGTTTGCCTGGTCCTTCTTTTCAAAACCGAACATCAAGACTGCCCGTTGCCCGGACTTCATCGCGATCAGGGCTCTTGCTCCTCCGCTGGAGCCTTCTCCTTCCCGCGCAAGCCGGTATTTGAAGACTCCGCCTCCGAGGTCCGCATCGTAAGCTCCGTTTACAACCTCCCATAGAGCCTCATCGTCGATTCCGAAACGGCGAGCAAAGCGTATGAAAGGCTTGGATGCAAACACCCGAAGCGTGCTTGGAGTGGTTGCCGTCACACTAGAAGTGTAGCACTTAGAACCATAACGGTCCAAGGCGGCCGATTTGTAGCGTTCGGCACGATTGACCGCCTTCCTCTTCCCTACCCAACTCTCGGCGAGCCTCGGATTTGCGCCGAGGCGAATATCTGGCATAGTGACGAGTGGGCCACTATTCATCCGGAACTCCGAAACGTGCGTAGTTCGGCTCGATAAGTGCATTGGCCTTCGCGCCAGTTGAGGGTTATGTCCGGCTTGCCCGTCGCTCGACCGGAACACGATAACATGGGGAAGACCATCCGGGAGCGTGTTCCTTACACCATGTGCATCGGCTTCTGCGCGGGCGAGTTCAGGAACTCTCTGGGTAGTGGATCGGCGGAAATGACTCGAAACCTGGCTTTGCGAACAGATAGCCCTGAAACAGCCGCACGCCTTGGTTCGCAAGCCATTCATACTCCGCGATCGTTTCGACACCCTCGGCAATCACGTCTATCCCGAGGTCGCCGCAGACCTGGTCGATAGCGCGAACGATAGCCTGACGCGGGCCATGACCATCAATGCCGCGTACAAGGAACATATCGAGCTTGATCTGGTCGGGCTGGAAATTGACGAGCAGGTTCAGTCCTGAATATCCAGCGCCGAAATCATCAATGGCCAATTTCACCCCAAGGCCCCGGTACTCGTTGATGAGTTCGGCAAAGTGAGCCATATCCACAATGACTTCTCCCTCAGTCACCTCGAGCACAATACGGGTTATGGGAAGATGGTTCCGATTCGCGGCTTCGATGGTGCTTAGAACCGCTGTGGGCGACGAGTCCAAGCTACGCGGCAAAAGGTTCAGATTGAGGTCGCAGCAGATACCCAGCCGCGTGGCAAGACCGATCGCTTCAATACGGGCCTTCTCGTCGAACAGATGCATTCTCTCGGCTGGCACCTGCTCGAATATTTGATAGGCGGGCTGATTGCCAGGCCCGCGGATCAGCGCCTCGTATGAAAGAACCTCGCGGGCCTTCGTATCGACAATCGGCTGAAACGCAAAGGTAAAGCTGGGATCAGGCATGTTGTGCAACTCCATGCTCAAACTCCTGGTGACTCAACACCGGTGAGTTTCGCACGCCAGCGACCTTTTGCGAATGCCGCTAGCAATTTCTTAGCGCGGCCACTATCGAGCCCGACAAAACAAGATCCGCCATGGAAGAAGTCGTTCAGCCCACCGATCTGCGTGAGTTCTTCTGGGGTAACGCTGGAAAAACCCATACTCCAGTCAGCGAAATACCGTTTCGTTATGGGTTCCCGCACAATCAAGGTTAATTGGCGATGACGTTTATCCAGATGCAGTTTCTTATACATCTCGTCCACCGCGGTGGGTTCACCTTCCAACACCTGGAAAAAATTGCCATTGGAGTACAGGAGTATGCCGGTAATCTGCAGACGTTCATTTTCGACGCGTGCTTTTTGCAAAAGCTCTGTAAGCTGCGCCGATGAAAAGCCCTGCGTCTCAACGCTCGCGTAGATGAGATGGATCATAGACGGCATTTTAGATCTATCCATACGTCTTGTGCTGTTCTATCCGGATCACTGCCAACCGAAAACTATTCTTCAAATTCTTCGGGTTCCGGGCGGTTGGTGGACTACTCCGAAGTTAGCGCTCATTCTCAATTGGTGCATAATTGCCAAAACGCTCATCGAGCGATTGGGGGTAGAATCTCGGGTTCCGAGCGTATCACCGCCAACCCGGAAGTAACGGCCTGAAGGCGCACCCAGGGGCTAGAGCCCACGTGTTTTCGAGGCGGTTTTCGGCACGACTAAAGTCGTGCCCTGACACAGTGCAGTTTTTCCCGCAAGCTATTACGAGCGAGGCTGGTAGTTTGCCGCTTCTTTGATTCGCCAGACATCTCCGCATCCAATCCCGACGGCTTGCACATCACAACCAATCGATCGAACGAGAGAAACAATCAGGCGAGAAGGAATTGCTTCGCCAAACGGTCGAGCACGCCCTCCGCGCACTCGCACACGCCTGTATGCACAGGCGAAGGCTGGATGATGGTGCTGCGCGGCGAAGTGAGCCAGTGGAATCGCTCGCGCTGCGACAGCTTTGCGATGGGGCCGGCCGCCGGGTCGCCCGCGCAGATGCGGGGAATGGCCTCAAGATGCTGCTGGACGAGGTCGGCGTCGGCTTCGGGCCAGAGGGCCTTCAGCCGTGCGGGGTCAAGGTGGATGCGCGCGGCGAGATAGCGCTTCTCCAGGCAGAACACCACCACGCCGGCATTGATAAACTCCTGCCGCTCCACGCGGGGCACGACGCGCAGGAGGGCGTAATCAAACGTGGCGGGAGCGGGCACGGATGGCCTCCTGTTCGAAGAGTTCGGCAGCGGCGAGCCGCCGGTGAAAGAAGTCGAGATAGCCCGCACGGCGCTCGGCTGCACTGAGCCCGCCGGGGATGGCTTCGAGCCATTCGTCCGGGACGTTGCCCACGATTTCAGCCAGCACGTCCGGGGTGAGCTTTCCGCGCGCGATGGTCGCAGCCTGTTCAATCTCCGCAGCCCAGGGTAGCAGGACGTGGTGCTCGATCTGCGCAAACGGCGACTCGATCCTCTTTTCCATGTTGGCCCAGTCGTGGTGAAAGAAGAGTGCGGCACCGTGATCGATGGGGTAGAGCTTGCGGTGCCAGACGAGGAGATTGGCGTTGCGCGGGGTGCGGTCAACGTTCTGCGTAAAGGCGTCGAACCACACCACGAGCGATGCCTCCTCTGCCGAAGCCGTGTCGCGCGCGGCAGGGTCGAACATGGTGGAACCCGGCAGATAGTCGAGCGCGAGGTTGAGGCCGGGGCTGGCTTTGAGAAGGTGGCGAATCTCGTAGTCCGGCTCATTGCGGCCCAGCGCGGGGTCAATTTCGGCGAAGACGATCTCCGGCACGCGCAGGCCGAGGGCGCGCCCGATTTCGCCCGCGATCAGTTCGGCAATGAGCGCCAGGATGCCCTGCCCCGCGCCGCGAAACTTGACCACGTAGAGGCCAAGATCGTCGGCCTCAACGATGGCGGGCAGAGAGCCGCCCTCTCGCAGCGG
The DNA here is from genome assembly GCA_003151435.1 of Acidobacteriaceae bacterium. Classification (GTDB taxonomy): domain Bacteria; phylum Acidobacteriota; class Terriglobia; order Terriglobales; family Acidobacteriaceae; genus Telmatobacter. The sequence goes on along the minus strand of PLXP01000184.1, from coordinate 26,929 downwards.
GAGCACATAACGCGTCGCTTGAACCGTTCGCAGCATCGAACATCCAGTTTAACGGCGGGCGCCGGCTTGTCCGGCTTGATTGGCGCTGCCGGTTGAAGATTGACTTAGAGTTTGATCAACGATCGGGAATCGAGGAGTTTCGAATGAAGATTGGTTTTCTTGGTTTAGGCAACATGGGCACGCCGATGGTGAAACGGCTGTTGGCGACCGGGCACACTGTAACGGTATGGAACCGCACGCGCGAACGGGCCGACGCCCTCGCCGCTGCGGGCGCACACGTGGCGGCGACTCCGGCCGATGCCGCGCGCAATCAGGACGCGGTAATGACCATGCTGTTTGACGATGCGGCGCACGAAGAGGTGTTGTTTGGCGCCAATGGGTTGTTGGGAGGACTCGAACCCGGTACGCTGCACATTTCGCTCAGCACCATCAGCGTGGCAATGTCGCAGAGCCTGACGGAAGAGCACGCGCGCCACGGATGGCCCTTTATCGCCGCGCCTGTGTTTGGTCGGCCCAGCGTGGCCGAGGAGGGCAGACTTTGGATTGTGGTGGCTGGGCCGGACGACCTGGTCGCGAAAGCGCGCCCGCTGCTGGAACCGCTCTCGCGGGGCATATCCGTAGTGGGCAAGGAGCCGAGCCAGGCACACGCCCTCAAGCTGGGTGGAAACTTCCTGATCAGCGCCATGATTCACTCGCTCAGCGAGTCGTTTGTCTACGCGGCGTCGCAGGGCATCGACCCGGCTGTGTTTCTGGAGACGGTAAACAGCGCGCTGTTCCAGTCCCCGTTTTATGCGGCTTATGGCAAGGTGATGCTGAATCCGCCGAAGAATGCCGGCGCTACCGTCGAGCTGGGAGCCAAGGATCTTGGCCTGCTGCGCGAAGCTGCAGAGAGCCGGCACACCTCACTGAGCCTGGCCGACAATCTGGCGGAGATCTTTGACCAGGCCAAGCAGCAGGGGTTGGGTGGCGAGGATTGGGCGGTCGGGCAGTATCGCATGGCGCAGCAAAGAGGTAAACGCTGACTCGCGGCAGATGAGTTTCCCACATTCTTTTTTTTCGCGGATGCCCGGGATAACGGAACGAACGTAGCTGCCGTCACGCAATCTGAATCCAACGTTGGTTAGGATAATGCCATGAGCCTCATGAGTCTTCAGGGAAAAATCGTCTTCATCACAGGGGCCAGCGCCGGCATTGGCGCGGCCACCGCACTTGCGTTTGCTTCTGAAGGGGCGCGGTTACTGCTGGCCGCCCGCCGCGCCGGTAAACTGGCCGAGGTCGCCTCCGCCGCGTTGGCGCGGGGAGCGCCTTCCGTACACTCCATTGACATGGACGTGCGCGACCATCGGGCCGTGCAGAACGCCATTGATTCCCTTCCGGCGGAATGGGCTGAGATTGATGTGCTGGTGAACAACGCCGGCCTGAGCCGCGGCCTCGACAAGCTCTATATGGGCCGTATCGAGGACTGGGAAGAGATGATCGACACCAACGTCAAGGGCCTGCTTTATGTGACCCGTGCCGTGGTGCCGGGCATGGTGGTACGCGGGCGCGGACACGTGATCAACATGGGGTCAACCGCAGGCGAACTCACCTATCCCAACGGCGCGGTCTATTGCGCCACCAAGGCGGCCGAACGCTCCATCAACGACGGCTTGCGCCAGGATGTGCTGGGTACCCCCGTGCGCGTGACGAGCGTGGATCCCGGAATGGTGGAGACGGACTTCAGCCTGGTGCGCTTTCGCGGTGACCGCGACCGCGCGGCCAAAGTGTACAAGGGCGTCAAGCCTCTGACGGCCGACGACATCGCCGAGGTGATCGTGTGGGCGGCCGGGCGGCCGGCGCACGTGAATATTGCGCGGGTGGTGCTGACGCCGGTCCAACAGGCCAATTCCCTGCTGTTTCACCGCGACGGCTAGGCTGGCGCGGCGAATGCTGCCCGGGCACTAAGAGGTCCGGGCGGCTCGGAACATAAAAAACCCGCCAAATGGCGGGCGGCGTTAGTTCAATTTTACAATCTGCGCTTCAATCTGTTTGAGCGCAGACTCCAGGGCCGCGCGTCGATCGGCGTTCGAAGTTCGCTGGGAGAGGATATTCTCCCTTTGCAGATTCAGGGCCTGTTTCTGGCGTTCGCGCTGTGTACGCACATGTTCCGCCTCACGCCGGGTTTCCTCGTTACCGGATTCGGTTTCGGGGTACGCCGGCGCATACTGCTGGGTGCTTGCCATCTGTTCCTCCACGGATTTACTTTCCCAACCACGAGCCATATCTTCATTCTACGAGTGTTTGTTCCCAATGCATCCCGCAGAATGGACAGGATGTCTTAATAGCTCAGAATCATTACCCGTTTGAAGGCGGAGGAAATTGCATGCGTGTTTGGCAGATTTCGTCGTTTGGCGTTGATTTTCTGGAGTTTGCGGAGCGTCCGGACCCCGAGCCGGGCCCCGGACAGGTCGTGGTTAGAATTCATGCGATTTCTTTCAATTTTCGCGATTTGATGATGGTGAAGGGCCTCTATAACCCCAAACTCAAGCTGCCGCGCATCCCCTGTTCCGACGGAACGGGTGAGGTGGTGGCGCTGGGCCCGGGGGTCACCGCCTGGAAACGCGGGGACCGGGTGGCCGGCATTTTCATGCAGAACTGGCTCGACGGCCCCCCCACGCCCAACAAGGTGAAGGGCGCGCTGGGCGGCGACGTGGACGGCATGCTGGCCGAGTTCGTGGTGCTGAACGAGACCGGGCTGGTGGCGATTCCCGAGCACCTGAGCTACCAGGAAGCAGCCACTTTGCCCTGCGCCGCCGTGACGGCATGGAATGCGCTGTCCGCCGGCGACGTGAAGCCAGGAGGCACCGTGCTGATCCAGGGCACGGGCGGAGTTTCCATCTTTGCGCTGCAGTTTGCGCGGCTCAAGGGCGCGCGGGTGCTGGGCATCTCAGGCAGCAACGAGAAGCTGCACCGCGCCTTTGACCTCGGCCTCGATGGCGGCCTGAACTACAACGACACGCCGGATTGGGATCGCTGGGCCGTGGAGCAGACCGGCGAAGGCGTGGACCTGGTGGTGGAAGTGGGCGGTGTGGGCACCCTGCCCCGCTCGCTGCGCGCCATTCGGATGGGCGGTACCATCGCCCAGGTGGGCGTGCTTTCCGGACCGGGAGAGCCGATTCCCTTGCCCGTGATCCTGCACAAGCAGGCGCGTCTGCGGGGCATTTACGTGGGGTCAAGGCAGGACTTCATCGAGATGAACAAGGCCATCTCGCTCACCCAGCTTCGTCCCGTCGGCGAGGATTTCCCCTGGTCGCAGGCTCGCCAGGTGCTGGCCCGCATGGAAGACGGAAGCCACTTCGGCAAGCTGGTCATGACGGTGGGATAACGCTGAAATCCCAGGTTTTCCGCCGCAGCGCTCGCGGCGGAAAACCTGGGACATTGGAGTAGGTAGCGACGTGTGACTTAGGATTTGGGTGAGGAGTGCTTGCTGGGCTTCACTTCCAGCTCGTTCACGACCTGCTGGACATTGGGAACCTTCTTGGCAAGGTCTCCGGCTTCCTTCTTCTGAGCGGCGGTCTTGACCGTGCCCTTGACCACCAGCGTGCCGTTCTTGGCTGAGCCGCTTATGCTCTGGTCATCCAGATTCTTGTGAGCCTTGATGGCGGCCTTGTAGTTGTCTTCGATGGCGCTGTCGAGGTTTGACGCGACCGCCCCCGCGTTGTCAGCCGACGCCGGCCGCACGCCGATTTCGTTGGCGATGGTGTAGTCGGGAGCCGCCTGCTTGGCAACCGATTCGGCCTTGGCCTTCTTGGCGCCGGAGTCCACATCCCCCTTGAGCGTCATAACGCCAGTGTCGCGATCTTGTGACACGCTGACGACACCCAGGTCATTGCTGGTCATCGCACTGTCGACGGCCGCTTTTTCGTCAGGATGAGACGGCTTGTTGCAACCTGCAACGATCAAAGCCCCGGCCAGGATGGCGGCGGAGCCCAGCAGGAAAGAACGGGACATCCATGCTTGTTTCATGTCTTTCATCTCCTTGTTTCCGTGTTCCAAGAGCACACAGGCAAGTGAGATGTGGACCGCTGCTTTGCGGGTTGTTCACGCGCTTGTGCTGGCTTGAAGTTTTTGGCCGGCACAACTTGGACGAACAGTATGAACCACTCGGTTCATTCGCTGGTGGTGGGATCGATCATGGTGCGGACCTGGGAGACCCGATTGGCCGGGAATCCGCCCAACTGTGCATGTTCGCGCACGGCAGCCTCATCGGGCGCGATATAGATGCAGTAGATCTTGTCGTCGGTGACGTAGCTATGGACCCACTGAATTTGCGGACCCATCTGGTGCAGGACGCCGCACGACTTCTGGGAAATTGCCTGAAGGGTCTCAGGCGATAGCTGGCCTGCTCCCGGAATGTCCCGCTCAATGACGAACTTCGGCATGGTTTGACCTCCATTGCAATGTAGCAGCCATGATGCAACGGAGCGTTGGCGGGATGCAACGGAAATTGGTTGGAGTGGCTGGACTCGCAGGATCCCACCCTTGCCGCAAAGAGCGCGTCAAGGATGGGGCACCCGGATTGTGGTGGTTTCGACGGTGGGGCACACAGTGTTTGGCGGCCAAGGTGCGCTACTCCCAACTTCAGCTGAAGCCGAGCACCGGATGCGGAGTGTAGAGCTCTTCCAGCGCCGTCGTTTCCTCCGGGGTAAGCCGCAACGCCACAGCCGCAGCCGCGTCCTCAAGATGGTTGGACTTGGTGGCTCCAACAATAGGTGCAGTCACGGCCGGCCTGCTCAACAGCCATGCCAGCGCAATCTGCGCGCGAGGTACGCCGCGCTTCTCCGCGATTTCACCCAGGCGATCGACGACTTTGTGGTCATCCTCCTCGGTGCGCGAATACATGCTCTTGCCGAACTGATCGGTCTCAAAGCGCTTGGTGCTTTCGGCCTGCCAGGCGCGGGCAAGGCGGCCGCGGGCCAGCGGGCTCCACGGAATGACGCCAATGCCTTCGGACTGGCAGAGGCCAATCATCTCGCGCTCTTCTTCGCGATAGAGCAGGTTGTAGTGGTTCTGCATGGAGACGAAGCGCGTCCAGCCATGCAGGTCTGCGACATACAGCGCCTTGGCAAATTGCCACGCATACATCGACGATGCGCCGATGTAGCGCACCTTGCCGGCCTTCACCACGTCGTGCAGCGCCTCGAGGGTTTCCTCGATGGGCGTTTCGTAGTCCCAGCGGTGTATCTGGTAGAGGTCCACATAGTCTGTCTGCAAGCGGCGAAGGCTCTGGTCGAGTTCATGAAAGATGGCTTTGCGCGACAGGCCGCGGCCGTTGGGCTCGTCGCGCATCGCACCGTGCAACTTGGTGGCGACGACTGTGGCTTCGCGGCGCGTGTTGGCCTTGAGGAAGCTGCCCAGCACCACTTCGCTGTCGCCGCTGGAGTAGACGTTGGCAGTATCGAAGAAATTGATGCCGAGATCGAGCGCTTGGCGAAAGAAGGGCTGGCTCTGCTGCTCATTCAAGGCCCATGCCTGGCGACCCGGCTTGAGTTCGCCGGTGGCCGGAGAGCCATAGGTCATGCAGCCGAGACAGATGCGGGAAACTTTAAGTCCGGTCTTGCCGAGATTGACGTAGTCCATTGCTTCTCCATTGCGAAGAGCGGAGGTTTGCGCTTCTGCTGCATAAGAGTATGGGGCGCGTGGGAAAGATGCAATGCGAGCGGACTCACATCCCACGATGTGCCTTGGACTCGGCGAGAAGCTGCTGATAGACGGCGAGCGTTTCTTCGCTGAAGCACACAAAGTTGACCACTTCGACGCCGCTGTTTTCCACGTGAGCCTTGACCGTGTCGATGGCGATGCGGGCAGCGCGCTCGGGTGGAAAGCAATAAACGCCGGTGCTGATGGCGGGGAAGGCGATAGACCGGGCGTGGTACTCGGCGGCGAGTTCGAGGCAGCGGCGATAGCAGCCGGCGAGGAGGTCGTCTTCGTGGTCGTTGCCGCCATACCAGACGGGACCGACGGTGTGAAACACCCACTTCGCGGGGAGATTGAAGCCCGGCGTGGCCTTAGCGTCGCCGGTGGCGCAGCCGTCGAGCTTGCGGCAGGCGGCCACCAGTTCCGGGCCGGCGGCCCGGTGGATGGCTCCGTCCACTCCGCCGCCGCCCAGCAGCGAGCTGTTGGCCGCATTGACGATGGCATCGACCTGAAGCCTTGTGATGTCGCCGGGGATGGGGATAAGTTGAGCCATGGTTGCGCGCCCCGCTCTGGAAGCCGCGGGATTGCCTCGTTGAGAGGATACAACGTGTGTGCGCTGGGGAGAGCGGGGGCTGCCAAAGTGCCTGGCTGCCGTGTGCGGATTTTATTCCGCCCGCGTTGAGGGATGAGCGCCGAACTCAGTCTTCGTGGGTATCCTTGTTTTTGGTCTTTGCGTCTCCCGTTTCTTTTTCCTCATCGGTACCGGTCGAATCGGCTGTATCGATCGTCCCCAGGGAGTCATTCACGACACCGTCGTCTGCTTTCACACTTCCGTCGATAAAACCACCGGGCTGCGTATGGGTAGGCTTCAGTTTTTCGCTCATCTGCATCTCCTCTTGAGTGGGATGCCGACGATGGCGACCCCGTTGGCCTCTCGAGGATTCGAACTTTCGCTGCTGCCCCACTCTGCCCGGAGTTTGCCGAACTGGACGAGCGCCCGCGTGGATACGCCAATCAGCAGGGTGGCCTGATCTCGCTCGACGTGCCTCCTGCCGCGGGCACATAGCATTTCAGCGTGTAATCCATCACCATGCGATCGGCATTGAAGCGCCAGCCCAGCGTGCGAATGGTCCTCTTCATGCGCTTGATCCAGCCCCTGGGCAGCCCGTCCCGGTCACGCTGATAGTAGAGCGGAATCAATTCGTCGCGCAGAACGCGGTAGAGGTCTTCGCCGTCGCGGCGATCGTGCACATCCATGTTGGAGTGGGTTCTGCCGTTGCCGATCGCGAAGCCGTTCAGGCCGTCATACGCTTCGGCCCACCAGCCGTCGAGGACCGAGAGGTTCAAGCCGCCATTCAGGACGACCTTTTGTCCGCTGGTTCCGGAGGCCTCAAGAGGGCGGCGTGGATTGTTGAGCCAGACATCGACGCCCTGCACCAGGTGGCGGCCCACATTGATGTCATAGTCCTCGACGAAGACAAACTTGTCCCCGAATTCGGAGTCTCGCATCATCTGGGCGATCTGCTGCAGAACGACCTTGCCGGGCTCGTCGTGCGGATGGGCCTTGCCGGCGAAGAGGAATTGCACCGGGCGCTTGGGGTCGTTGACCATGGATGCCAGCCTCTCGATGTCGGCCAGGAGCAGGTTGGCGCGCTTGTACGTGGCAAACCGCCGCGCGAAGCCGATGGTCAGCGCGTCAGGCGAGAGCACCCGGGCGAGTCGATAGAGAGTTTCATCGGGCTCATCGCGGCGTCTTGCCTGCTCAACCGCCCGCTGGCGTACAAAGTCGAGCATTTGCGACTTCAAGCTGAGATGCGTTTCCCACAGTTCTCCATCGTCGACGTTCTCAATGTCTTCCCAGATGGGCGCCGATCCGCTATGGAACTGCCACCCAACGCCAAGATGCCGATCGTAGAGGCGGCACATTTGCGGCGCAAGCCACGACGGAACATGCACACCGTTGGTGATGTGGCCGATGGGCACGGCGTCTTCGTTCTTGCCCGGAAACAGGACCTTCCACATCGAACGAGACACCTCGCCATGCAGTGAAGAAACGGCATTCGCGCGGCGCGAAAGCTTGAGTCCCAGAACCGTCATGCAGAATTGTTCCTGGTGGTTGGCGGGGTTTTCGCGGCCAAAGCTCATCAGCGCATCGTGCGAAATCCCAAGCTCCTCACGCAAACATCCCAGGTGCTCTTCAATCAGATCGGCGTTGAAGCGATCGTGACCGGCAGGCACAGGAGTGTGGGTGGTGAAGATCACTTCCCGCGGAATGAGGCTGGCGGCAGTGGCGAAGTCGAGGCCTTCTTCGCGCATGCGATCGCGGATTGCCTCGAACACTGCGAAGCCGCTGTGTCCCTCGTTGAGATGGAGCACTCCCGGGGCGATGCCCATTGCCTTGAGTGCGCGAAAACCGCCTACACCGAGAAGTAGTTCCTGACGAATCCGCGTGCGTCCGTCGCCGCCATACAAACGGGAGGTTAGTTGCAGATCCTCGGGCGCATTGCCGGACACGTTGGAGTCGAGCAGCAGCAGNNGGTTCGCCGTTTTTGCCGATGGCCGGCTGCATGGCCAACTGATTGACGTCGGTTTGGATATACTCCTCCCGCTGCCACCCAGTCTTGTCGAGACGCTGCAGGAAGTATCCCTGACCATAAAACAGGCCAATTCCAATGAGCGGTATATCCAAATCGGACGCGCTCTTGATGTGATCTCCCGCGAGCACGCCCAAGCCGCCGGAATAGATGGGAAGAGACTCGTGCAGCCCAAACTCAGCGGAAAAGTAGGCCACCGGACGAGGCCTCAACACGCCCGCATTCGCCGCACCCCAGGTGCGTTCGGCATGCAGATACTCCTGCTGGCGGCGGTAAACATAGTTGATGCGCCCATGCAAAACCAGTTCCGTGGCGCGGCGTTCGATCTCTTCCAAGGGGATTTCGCTGAGCAGGGAGATCGGGTTCTGATTCAGTTGGCGCCAGCGGGTTGGATTGAGATCGCGAAATAAGCTGATGCAGTCATGGTCCCAGCTCCACCAGATGTTCCGTGCCAGAGACCACAGGCGTTCCTGGGCGGGGCCGATGAAGCGATCCAATGTGCGCGCCTCGCTGACCACCGGCGCCACCTGGCTGGCTGCTTCGACGAGAGTGCGAATCTCGCTCTCGCGGAAGATCCGTGGATCCTTGGTTTGAACCACCAGCACACCCTGCAATATGCCGCGATCGATGAGGGGCACACCGAGAAAGGAGTGATAGACTTCCTCACCCGATTCCTTGAAATACTTGAAGCGGGAATGCTTGCTGACATCGTCGACGGCCACCGGCATCACCTGTTCCGCCACCAGCCCGGTGAGGCCTTCGTTGAGCGGCATGCGCAGTGTGCCGATGCAACGTGGGTGGAGCCCAAGGGTAGCCGCCAACACCAGGTTCGATCGATCCGGCTCAAGCAGATAGGCCGAGCAAACATCGGTTTTGAACCGCGCGGCGATCAATGCCACGACATTCATCAGCGTGTCGGCGGGCTTGCCACCAGCCTCAGTGAGGTGCTTGACTTCCTCGGTGGTCAATACATGGCCGGTTTCAGTTGCATCGTTGGTCTGGGTCATCCGTTACCCCTCGTCCTTCGTTCCATTTCCGAGACAGAAAATCGCCTCGTGGGCTAGTCCTCAAGGACCTCTGCAAAGGTAGATCAGGTGAAAAATGTAGAAATGTCAGGCGGCTGGAAGAACGCCGATCAGTTGAAGCAAAATATCCACGCTGAGCTGATTGTGCGGGATGGGGAATAAGGATCCCATCAGGTCCCTTCCAGTTGCGAGCTTTTAGACATACAAATTCCGAATCGGCATCCCAACTCGTGCCGGCGAATCTAACAGTCATGGCGAATGGGTTGGCGGTTTCGGTTCTGGACCTGGTGGGGATGGGCGCGGGCGAGTCGGCGGGCAGCGCAATTGCGCGGTCGGTGGACCTGGCGCGGCATGTGGAAGAGTGGGGCTACAAGCGGTTCTGGCTGGCCGAACATCACGCCATTCACGGACTGGCCTGCTCGGCCACCGCGGTGCTGATCGGACACGTGGCGGGGGCGACGAAAGCCATCCGCGTGGGTAGCGGCGGCATCATGCTGCCCAATCACGCGCCTCTGGTGGTGGCGGAACAATTCGGAACATTGGCGGCGATGTATCCGAACCGTATCGACCTGGGGCTGGGGCGCGCACCGGGTGGGGACTTCAACACCATGCGGGCGCTGCGGAGGGACTCCCGGCAAAGCGGCGACGATTTTCCTGAGCTGCTGGAGGAGTTGCAGACCTACCTTGGCGACGAACGGCCGGGACAGGCCGTGAAGGCGATTCCAGGGCAAGGGAGCCACGTGCCGATTACGCTGCTGGGTTCCAGCGGCTTCAGCGCGCAACTGGTAGCGCGGCTGGGGTTGCCGTTCGCCTTTGCGGCGCATTTTGCGCCGGATTACCTCTATGCAGCGGCCAAGCTCTATCACGGGCAGTTCCGGCCCAGCGCCGTGCTCGACAAGCCCTGGATGATGGTAGGCGTGCAGGTCGTTGCGGCAGAGACGGATGCGGCTGCGCGGCGGTTGTTTACCACGCCGCAGCAGCGCTTTCTGCGCCTGATCCGGAACCAGCCGGTGGAGTTGCTGCCGCCCGTGGAGTCGATGGATGGACTGTGGACGCCGTGGGAGCGCGCGGCGGTGGAGAGCAAGCTGAGCGCGGCCATTGTAGGCTCGGAGGCGACGGTTCGGGCTGGATTGGAAAAGCTGGTGAGGGACACCGGAGCCTCCGAAGTGATTGTCGTAACGGACACTTACAGCCACGAAGACCGGCTCGCGTCGTACCAGCGCGTGGCGCGGATCGCGGCGGGAATTGAAGCGATGGCGGGGGTGGGGTAAATCCCGAGGCACGGCACGCAGCACCTCAATGCGGCCGCAAACATCAGCCCGCTGCCGAGAATTAACCTCGGCTGGAGCACAATCGTAAGGGTAGAGGGAGCGGCAATGCCAACTTCATTGGTATTGCCGGGTACCCCTCCCCCCTCCTCTCCGTCCTGAATTTCGATGGAATTTCGCTTTAAGTTACCTGTAATCAACGATTTATAGCAGAACTTAGCCGGAACCATAAAATCATAAGTATCTTAGAATCAATAGTTTGCAAAAAACAAATGCCCTAAAAATAGTGCAAACGTGAGCGTCCAAGTGCGGCGTAGAATGATCTCTGGCCTATTTTCACCTGCGGCTCAGCAGGCGAGATTGGACGCCTGGGGCGGCGGCCGTCGCGATGACCTCAATTGACGCGGCGCGTCGAACCGGACGAACCGCTCACCGGCGGAGGAACCCCTCAACGACAGTGCGCCAACCCACTCCAGCCACGAGACGGGTGCCCGCCGGCCGCGCGCCGGTGCGCCGGATTGCGCTGATTCTGCTGGGTTCAGGGTTGATTTCGCCTCTGCTGATCGCTCTGTCCGGATGCGGTGCGGCAGCGGGTACGGCATATTCCTCCAACGCCGCTTTTTCCATCTCTCCAGCCACCACCAGCGTGGACACGAGTTGCACCGGGTGCAATGCGACCGATGCGCGGGGAGTCGCGGCGCATCAATTTAACGCGAGACTGGCGGCAGGCGGTTCGGCG
>PLXP01000184.1:0-15585 GCA_003151435.1 Acidobacteriaceae bacterium | reverse complement strand
GGCCGTCTGGCCGAGGCCGGGGGAAGCGGAACCATTCATTTTGCGCTGGCCGATTCACCCACGGGATCGGCCGGTGGGCAAGGTTCGCTGGGCACAACAACTTGCCAGCATTCGAAGCAGGCCTTCACCGCGTGCATAGTGACCTACACCGCGCCCACGACGGTTGCGGCGACAGGCGTCACCTACGTGGTGGCAACGGCGGCCGGTTCGCAATCGAAGACCGAGGCGGAGATTCTGCTGAACACCGCGGGGGTCACCAGCAATCCCGCGGTCCACCAGGGGCAGTTGGCCATACTGATGGCGCTGGGCAGTTCCGGCGGCAACAACAACGACTTTGACGCCCGCGGAAACACCATTGCGGACTGCTGCAGCGGGACGCTGGGGTCGCTGATCCAGGACAACACCGGCAGGCAGTACCTGCTGAGCAACAACCACGTGCTGGCGCGCAGCGACCACGGCAGTGTGGGCGATCCCATTGTGCAACCGGGGCTGATCGACAACAACTGCACCCCGAACGGCGACGGGCCGGGAACTGTGCCGGTGGCGTCGCTGAGCGCGTGGCTGCCGCTCGGTTCGAGCCAGACAAATGCCGATGCAGCGATTGCGCAGGTAGACTCGCGCACACTGGAATCGTCAGGCAGCATTCTGGAACTGGGCGCGCGGCAATCGGACGGCGCGCTGGCGTCTGCCCCTCCGGGAGTCTCGTCGTCAGGCGGGAAGGGCGAAGCGGCGGGGCTGCAGATGAAGGTGGCGAAGAGCGGGCGGACCACAGGGCTGACGTGTGCCAGTGTGTCGGCCCTTGGCCTCGACGTTTCCGTCGACTACTATCGCGATTGCGCGGAAACCAAGCCCTATTTGACCAGACTTTTCACCAACCAGGTGGCAATCAGCGGGGACCGGTTCAGCGACGCTGGGGACAGCGGTGCGCTGGTGGTGGACACCGGCAATGCGGAGCCCGTGGGCTTGTTCTTTGCGGGCGGGACGGATGCTTCCGGCGTAGGCCAGGGTGTGGCGAACCCTGCCACGGACGTGCTTACCGAGTTGAGCGCCCAGGCGGGCGGCGGGACCAACTATACGTTTGTGGGCGGGGCCGACCACGCGGTGAGCTGCCTCAGCTATGGAGACAGCACCGTAGCCGCGGCGCAGGAGGTTTCGCTGAGCAATGCTGAGATAGCGCGGGGTCAGCGGGCACTGTTCGCGGCGCGATTGCTGGTGAACGCTTCCGCCGGCACTCTGGGCGTGGGCATGGGCAAGAGCAGCGACCATCCGGGTGAGGCGGCAGTGCTTGTTTACGTTGACGAGAATGGGAGTTCCAGTGTCCCCGCGACGGTGGACGGGGTGCGGACGCTGGTGATTCCCACCACAGCGCACGCTGTGGCGTTCGGTACCGCGGCGCTGGCCAATGCGGCCACAGGCGGGCCGGTGCTGACGGGCGCGGCGCTGAGCCAGGCACTCGGCATCAAGCGTCAGGTGGCGCGTGGGCTGATGCGGCAGACTCCGGCGGTGTTTGGCGTCGGCGTGGGGCAGAGCCTGGATAATCCGCGCGAGGCTGCGCTGGTGATTTACGTGGACCGCAAGAGGATTCCCGCGCATCTGCCGCAGACGATCGATGGGTTACGAACGCGCTACGTGGTGATGGATCGGCTGCATGTGACGCGATCGTACGCGACTGCAGTTGCGCCCGGACGGCACTGCATTCCGCACGACGCGGCGACGAAGAGCGAAGCCTTCGATCCAGACCAGTTGGTCCTGCGGCACAGCCTGAACCTGTTCTGAGCTTGCCCGCCCGGTTTTCAGGATCACGCACCACGCTCAAGTTCGGCGATCTCGATTTTCACCATCTGCATCTCGCAGAGACTTGTCGTCGATGGGAACAGCGCGATTCGACGCCGCTGATTCCGGAGGGAGCCGGGGGCTTCAGCCCCCGGAAAGAGTGCGAATTTTTGAGGGCCTTCAGGCCCGGGCCGTTGCTCCTTTTCTCCGATCGGAAGCACGTGCAACTGTAGTCTTAGGCCAGTGCGGACTCAATGGCTGCGGACAAGGTTTTGAGACCCGCGGCAATGTCGGAGCCCAGGTGGACGCGGATGGCCCGGCGGCCGCGGGACTCGAGGACAGCGAGGTCACCGGCTGCTTGCGCGTCAATGACGATGCCGAAGCTGTATTTCTGGCCGGGAATGGCGAGATCGGTGGCGTGGTCCGCGGTGATCTGCAGGAAGACGCCGGTGTTGGGGCCGCCCTTGTAGTCCTGGCCTGTGGAGTGGAGGAAGCGTGGGCCGAAGCCGAGGCAGGTGGCAACTCTCTTGGCATCGCGCACTTTGTGGCGGAAGCTCTGAATGACGGCTTCGTGCTCGGAGAACATGGGCAGGAAGGCGAGCGTTGCGAAGTAGTCGCCGGCGTGTATCTGCGCGAGATGGGCGCGAAGATAGCCGGCGAGGGTTGCCGACGGCGCGGCGGCCTTGAGTGTGGCCGCATAGACGTCGGTGGCGTAAACCTCGATGCCGCCGTCGGTGAGGACGGGCGAGCGCTCAGGGAGCTTTCCGGACTCCTCATAGGCGGAGGTGAGGGCGCGGGTCTCGATCTTGGCGGACTCGACGTCGGGCTGGTTGAAGGGGTTGATGCCCATGATGGAGCCGGCAATCGCGGTGGCGATCTCCCACGTGAAGAACTGGCCGAAGATCTCGTAGAGGTCGGAGATTTCAAAGTGGACGACGGGATGGCCGGCGGCTTCGAGGGCGGCGACCGCAGCGTCCTGGCTGGAGTCGGCGGTGCTGTTGAGGCGGATGTAGGCGAAGATGCGGTCGTTGCCGTAGACAGCAGGCGCGGCGATGGCTTCGCGATCGACAGGCGTGATTCCCTTCCCCAGTTTGCCGGTGGATTCGGCGATCAACTGCTCCATCCACGCGCCGAGGTCGTAGATTTCCGGCGAGGTGAAGATGGTGATCTTGTCGCGGCCGGCGTTGGCGGCGGAGCCGAGGATGAGGCCGAGTTGCACGGCGGGATTCTCGGCCGGCTGCTGCTTGGCGGAAGCGACGGCTTTGGCTGCCTCGGCGAGGAGCCTGGGGGTTTCGAGGCCGGAGACGGTGGCGGCGACGACGCCGAAGTTGGACAGCGCGGAGTAGCGGCCGCCGATCTGCGGGTCACCGTAAAAGATGGGACGGAATCCGTCGGCCTTGGCGACCTGCTCCATTTTGGAGCCGGGATCGGTGATGGCGAGGAAGTGGCTGCCCGCTTTTTCAGCTCCGACGGCCTTCTGCATTTCTTCAAAGAAGTATTGCTTGAGGACGTTGGGCTCGAGCGTGGAGCCGGACTTGCTGGCGACGACGACCAGCGTTTTGGCGAGGTCGACCTTGGCGCGGGCGGCTTTGACCTGGGCTGGATCGGTGGAGTCGACGATGTGAAGCGCCGGAAAGCCAGGCTGCTGTCCGAAGGTAACAGCCAGAACCTCTGGGCAGAGGCTGGAGCCGCCCATGCCGAGCAGCAGAACCGATTCGAAGCCGGCGGATTTGACGTCGGCGGCGAGGGCGGCGTGCGCGGCTGCGTCCGTTTGCTCGCGCTCAACGATATCGATCCATCCCAGCCACTTTTCTTCGCCGTCGCTGGTCCAGAGAGTGGGGTCCTTTTCCCAGAAACGGTCAACCTTGTTGTTGGATTGCCAGTCGGCGGCAGCCTGATCGACGGTGCCGCGAAGTTCGTTGGGTAGTTCGAATCGGAAGTTCATCTCGTTATTGATTCTCCCTCAAAAATGCGGGTCGGGGAAATGATGACGCGCACAAAGAGCGGTGAGGCGATGCGTTCAAGGTGACTTAGCGATGGAAGGCGAGGTTCCCAGTTGAATGGATGCGGGAACCCGGGCCAGGATCGCACGAAGTTTTGAGGGAAAACGACGGAGGTTAGAACAATAGCTCCGCCGCCTCGCTGGAGATGGCGGAAAGCAGGCCTTTGAGCAACTGGACGCGGGGCACAGCGAGAGCCTGAGCGCTGGAAAGGCGGAGCTTCCGCGGCAGTTCGTCCACGGCTTTGCGCAGCACGGGAACGACCGAGGAAAACGTGGCGTAACGGGTGTCGCGGCCCACCTTGACGAAGGCGCGCAGGGCTCCGAGGGCGCCAAGCTGCTCGAGGATGTCGGCATCGCGCAGAATGATGGCCTCAGGGATGGTGGGTGTGTCGTGGGGCTGATGGGTGCGGATGGCTTGAGCGACGCCGTCGAGCTTTTCGGGGGGAAATCCCCAGCCAGTCAGTAGTTCATGGGCTCGCGAGATGGTGTAGGGCACGTGATCCCAGCGCGCGAGTTGCGAGGGGTCCTGAGGGCGATGGCCGAGGAAGACGCCGAGGTCGTGCAACCATGCGGCGGCGAAGAGGATGTCGTCGTCGTAGTCCATGCCCTGCCCGACGGCCGTGGCCAGCGCATAGAGGCGTGGCTGGTGGCCGAACTTGTCGGCGGGCTGGGCCTCGGTACGGATGTAGGTGATGACGGACTCGCGCCACGCTGGCTGGCTCATTGCGATAATCCGGGCCATCGGGGCGAAATGCGGATCAGGTCGAGGTCGCCGAGGTCATGGATGACGAACTCGGGTGACGTGGCGGGGACGGCGACGATGCCACGCTCGAGGAGGTCGATGGGCTCGAAGTCGTGGCTAATCAGTCTCGCTGTGCCTGCGGCGGCGAAAAGATAGGACAGACCTCCGGCGGTCTCGTCCTGGGCCTTCAAATGATGGCTGGCGAGGGCACCGGGAACGGGGATTCGCTCCACGCAAAAGTATTGGACGTCGATGAGAACGGTGCGGTCATCGAGGACGCGCGGGGGGACCTTGCCGGCATGCGTGGAGAGGCGCGTGGCCTCAATGGACTTGTCGATGTGGAGTTCGCGGGGGCGGCCGTAATCGTACATGCGGTAGGTGAGGTCGCAGTTCTGCTGGGTTTCAAGCAGTATGGAGCCGGGCCAGATGGCATGGACGGTGCCGGCATCCACGAAGATCATGTCGCCTTCGTCAACCGGCAGGACGTTGAGGCTCTCTTCGAGAGTGCCATCGTGAATGCCATTCCGGATCTGATCCATGGTGACGCCGGGCTTGAGACCTGCGGCGACCTGCGCCCCGGGTTCGGCAGACAGCGCGTACCAGCACTCGGTCTTTCCGCGGGGCTGGCCATATTTTTGTGCCAGACGGTCGTCGGGGTGAACCTGGACGCTGAGCTTTTCGCGGGCAAAGATGACCTTGATGAGCAGCGGTGATTCAGGGGATGGCGCCGCGGAGCCGAGCAAGGCAGCGGAAGATTCGCTGAAGACTTTGCCCAGTGTCTTGCCGGCGAGCGGACCGGATGCGACGCGGCAATCATCGCCGGTGAGCCAGACTTCACCGATGGGTTCCTCTCCGGCCACGCGATCGTACCAGGGATGGAGATCCTGGTAGCCCCAGACCCTGCCCACGAACCTGGGTTCGATGAGAAAGGGCGCAAGTGCGGAGGATAACATTTTGGAGCCGGCGACCATGGGCAATACCCCTTTGAAAGGAAATGATGGGCTTTTCAGCCTTGGGACATCTTAATAGCTGGATGCGAGGCGTTGTTGCACGGATAGGGTTGGAATCGGCTACTCTGGGACAGATTACTGAAAGGCTGGCCCTTCCATGCCGAACAAGCACAACGCTCCACGTCGGCACCACATTCCCAAAATGAAGTTTCGGGTGAAGAATTGGGCGGAGTACGATGCAGGTCTTCGGCGTCGAGGCAGTCTGACATTATGGGTCACTCCGGAAGTACTTGATGGTTGGCGGGCAGCACGTCGCACGACCCCTGGGGGGCAGTCCAGCTACTCCGAGCTTGCAATCGAGACGGGCATGATGCTGCGCCTGGCATTTCACCTGGCGTTGCGTCAAACCGAGGGGCTGATGGCCTCCATCTTCGGCCTGCTGGGTATGCCACTGAGCACGCCTGACCACAGCACCTTGAGCCGGAGGGCAAGGACAATGGAGTCAATCTCCAAGGGCTGTATTCTGCCGGATGGGCCGATCCACTTGTTGATCGACAGCACGGGGCTGAAAGTCTTCGGCGCAGGTGAATGGCTTCAGGAAGAGCATGGCGCAAAAGCGCGTCGCACTTGGAAAAATCTACACCTGGCTGTGGATGCCGACTCCGGAATGATCATGGCCTTGACCCTGACCGGGAACGATGTCGGAGACCCTTCGCAAGTAGCTCCGCTGCTGGATCAAATAAAGGCGACAATCGCCAGCGTCACAGCTGACGGCGCTTATGATGGGATGCCGACCTACGATGTGGTGGCTGGTCACGGCGAAGATGTTCGAGTGATTATCCCGCCCCATGTGACAGCAGTACTCAGTGCCGAAGCCGAGCATAACCCATCGCAGCGAGACCAGCACATTCTTTCGATTGCAGCTCGAGGAAGGCTGGGCTGGCAAGAGGAGACGGACTACGGACAACGCGCTCTGGTTGAAACCGCGATGGGCCGATACAAGGCCATCATCGGTCCTTGCCGGCGAGCGCGAAGCACCTCTGGCCAGAAGGCCGAAGCGGCCGTTGGCGTGGCCGTCCTCAACCACATGCTCGACGCGGGCCGCCCGGAATCCGTCCGCCGTCTAAATATCGCCGCGTAAACTCGCTGGAAAGAGAGTAGCTCGGCCCTCGCCCGATCCATGCAACAACGCCATTCGTAGGCACGGACGCTTATTCACGGTAGCGGATCACGGCATCGCCCAAACTGTGGTTGAGCGGGCCGAGCCAAGGCTCGTAGTTCCGCCACTGTAGGAGCCCGTCGCGGAAAATCGGCAGACGGACCTGCTCTGAACTTGCTGTGCGGACATTACGCTCTGTCTTGTGGAACTCGACGCAGGCAGCTTCGAATTTTAACCCGCAGAATTCCAGGATTCGCCGCATGTTTCCCTCAAGATCCTCCACGACATCCTCGTACCAGACTCGCAGTATCCGTCCGGGAAGCACCGCGTCCCAGTGTCGCATCAGTTCGAGATAGGTCCGGTAGTAGCGGGCTATATCCTCGATGCTATAGGTGAACTCCTGCCCGCCGGCAAACAACTGCTTCAGGTTGCTAAAGCAGCACGCCATTGGCTCACGCCGCACGTCGATGATTTTGGCGTTCGGCATCATGAGATGGATGAGCCCGACGTGGCGGAAGTTATTCGGCATCTTGTCGATGAAGAACGGCTTGTCCTTCCGATAAGCGCGCGTGTCCGTCATGTAGCGCTCGCCGAGCTTGCGGAAGTCTTGAGGCGCAAGTTCGGCGAGCACGCCCGGATAAGTATCGCCGTTTCCTGGACACAATCGCGGATCTTCGAGACCCGTTTGTTTACGCCGCATTTCAACCGAAATGCGCTGGATGTCGGGGAGTTCCTGCGTGCCCTCGACCTGCGAGTGGGAGGCGAGAATCTGTTCTATGAGCGTAGATCCGGAGCGTGGCAGACCGACAATGAAAATCGGATCATGGACCGGCACGCCAACACCCGCACGCGCGGCGAAGAACTCCGCCGTGCACACATCGACCTGCTTGCGCGCGTTCGCTTCGGTGATTTCCGGATGGTAGCGGCTTTCGGCGCGCTTGAGTGCGTTGCCACGCTCGTAAAACTGCCATGACTCCGGATACTCGTTCCTGTCTTCGAGCGCTTTGCCCAGAGCGAAGCACAGATGATAGCGGTCAATAGGGTGTACGGCCGGTGCGGCTTCCTCGGCACGCATCTGCGCGATTTCACCATCCGAAAAGCGATAGGTCTTGAGATTGGCGAGGCTCCACCAGGCATCGCCGAAGCTCGGCCTGGCGGCCGCCGCCACTTGGTAAGCCTCGGTCGCCTCCTTCTGCCGTCCAACGATCTGAAGGGAGTGGCCGAGCGACACATGCAGATCTGGTGACGCCGGCGAGTCGCCCAGCAGCTGGCGATACATCACGATCGCCGCGTTGTGTTCTCCAAGGCCGGCGCACGCGGCCGCGCACATAGAAAGGTAGTACCTGTTGCCGGGTTCGAGCCTCAGCAGAGTGTCGATCTCTTCACGCGCCCGCAGATATTTCTGCCGGTCTATCAGCACACGGGCATAATCCAAACGCGCTGCGAGGTAATTGGGTGCGAGCTTCAGAGCGGCTTCCAACAGAGATTCCGCTCCATCGAGCACGTCGTGTTGATGCTCGATTCTGGCCAGCAGCCGCAGTGCCTCTACATCGTCGCCGGACTTGAGCAGGTATGCCCGGAGGATGTCCTCTGCCGCAGACAGCTCACCGTCCGAGAACAGGCTCCCGGCCCGGACGACCTCGGGTGCAAGATGTTCCAGGGCGGAGACGCGTTCAGCTGCGGTCGCTGTATTTCCTTCGTCCTCCGCCAGGCGATATAGGCGTTCGAGCATGATCCAACTCGTCGCCAGCGCCGGGTTGATGTCCACGGCTCGCAGAAAAGCATCGATCGCGCGCGGCGCATCCCGCAGAGTCATGTAGCAAAAACCGCGCTCCTGGTAGAGGAGGCTGAACCGCGGAGCCTCTTGCTCCAAGCGCTCCGAAGTCGCCAGCGCCTCATGTATCTGGTTCAGGCATCTCTGGTTGGTTGCGATCAGGTAAAGAAGGTCGCGGTTCTTTGGCGCCGCAGCCGACAACACCTCGGCAGCGGTGAGCGCTTCGCGGTGCCGTCCGCTTTTGCTGAGTTCGCGGATGCGGCCCACTTCGTATTCAAGCGACGGGGACTCGGTCAGGCTTTCCATGGCACTCGGTCATCATACCGGCGCTGAATAACAATTTGTGACCCTGCTCACACGATTAATCGCCTATTCATCGTGGCGTCATCGGCGTGCCACACTACGTCCCTAGTCTCCTCGTTGTCTGGTCGCGCATCGGCCAGCGATTCTCCGCGACCGACTTCCCCTATTCACACAATCGCAAAAAAGGAGGCACTTCATGAGCCATACCGACCGGCGCGAATTCATGCAGTTGTTGGGCATGACCGCCATTATGGGTTCGCTGAAAACGAACATCGCCAGGGCACTCGAGATCCCCGCAAACAACCGCACAGGAACCATTCGCGATATTGAGCACGTCGTCATTCTGATGCAGGAGAACCGCCCATTCGACCATCATTTCGGAACCCTTCGCGGCGTTCGCGGCTTCAACGATCCACGCGCGGTCAACATCAATCTCCCCCTCCATAGCGGCACCGGTACCACACCGGTACCGGTCTTTTTGCAGCCGGCAGGCCCGGGAAACGCGGCGGCGGGATACGGAGTACCGCCAAACTACGGCACCTTGGGTGGCCCTTCCGATGGGGCAGATGTGATCCCGCCCTTCCGCGTGGATCCCACAAAGGTCAGCGCGGGACTGACGAGCTTGGGTCTCACCTATCTGCCTGGAACGGATCATGGTTGGTCAGGCACCCATGCCGCCTGGAACCAGGGTCAGTATGACAACTGGGCCATCCAGAAGGGTCCCATGGCTATGTCGTACATGACGCGCGCGGATCTCCCCTACCACTACGCTCTGGCGGATGCCTTCACGGTTGGGGACGCCTACCACTGCTCGATCATGGGGCCGACAAACCCCAATCGCTGCTATTTGTGGACGGGCTCCATCGGGAATGTGAACTACCTGGGCAGCGGCGGCACCGACGGCCTCGGCGCCGGGCCGGTCACCTCCAACGGCCTCAGCGTCAACAATGCGTACTTCGTCTTCGAAACGTTCCCCGAAGTGCTCCAGGCTGCAGGCGTGAGCTGGAAGGTCTACCAGGACCTCGCCGGGGCAACCTTCTCGCCGGATTTCGGGGACGGGACGGGCAATTCCTTCGCGGGCAACTACACCGACAATTCGCTGCTTTACTTCAATCAGTATGCGACGGCCGCTCCAACCTCGCCGCTGTTCGAAGGCGGGGCGACGGGCACGCAGCTCGTCAACACCATTCCCAGCGCGTCAGCATCCGCGGATGCCTGGAAGGCCTGGGCAGAAAGTCTGTTCGCGCAATTTCGAAGCGACGTGAAGGACGGCAAGCTGCCGCAGGTTTCCTGGATCGTGGCGCCGGCGGGTTATACCGAGCACTCGGATTACCCGATTGACTACGGCGCCTGGTACATTTCCCAGGTCGTCGACATCCTGGTGTCCAGTCCCGAGGTATTCAGCAAAACCGTCCTCATCGTCAACTATGACGAGGCCGACGGCAGCTTCGACCACATCGTGCCGCCGAGCCCGCCGCCGACACCCGCAGCCGGGGCGTCAACGGTCAGCATCGAAAATGAAATCGTCACGACGTCGACCCCGAACGGTCCGATCGGCCTCGGTACGCGCGTGCCGTTCATCGCCATCTCGCCATGGAGCAAGGGAGGATACGTCAATTCCCAGGTCTTCGATCACACCTCAACGATCCAATTCATCGAGAAGCGCTTCGGAGTGTTCGAGAAAAATATCTCCCCGTGGCGCCGTGCGGTGGCGGGTGACCTGACGTCGGTCTTCAACTTTGCCAACCCGAATCACGCTCACGCGAGCCTGCCGGGCACAGACGGATATCTGCCGTCCGTGCTCGAACTCTCAGGCGGAAACGTCAACACCTTCCAGCCCACTCTGAATGACGTGATTATTGGCGTGCCGGCACAGGAAAAAGGTATCCGCCCGGCGCGCGCCCTGCCCTACGAGTTGGATGTCCATGGGTCCGTCAATGCTTCAAGCAGCACCGTAAGCCTGACGTTCCACAACACGGGCAAGGCGGCGGCGGTGTTTCAGGTGCGCTCCGGCAATGCCGCGGATGCCGTACGCTTTTACACGGTGGAGCCGGGCAAGAAGCTCGCCGATACGTGGAGCGTTGCCTCGTCTTATAGCTTGTCGGTTTACGGCCCCAACGGCTTCGTGCGTTATTTCAATGGCAGCATCGGCTCCAGCGCCGCAGCTCTCAATGTTCGCTCCAGCAATGACAGCGAGGATGGTGGTGGCTCAATCAGATGGAGGGTCTCCAACGTAGCCGCCAGCAACGCCGAAGTCAACGTGCTCGATGCCTACACAGGTGAGTCGACAACGCAGCTTCTCCAGCGCCACGAAGGGTTTGAAGGCGAGTTGTCGCTGGGTCAGTTCCATGGCTGGTACGACCTCATCGTCACGGTTGCTGGAGACCCGACTTTCAAATACCGGCTTGCGGGTCACGTCGAAACCGGAAAGGACAGCTTCTCGGATCCGGCTCTTGGGGGCCTTGTTACTCTCAAGGGCTGAACCGGCGATCCGAAGTGGCGCGTCCGTTACGAAGCGCGCAATTGACGAGGAGACCAAGCGGAAGGACCTGACAGCCCGATGTGCCCACATCGGGCTGTCGTTTTCCCTGTGAACCAGGCAAGGCTGGGTTTCACTCGCAAGGCGATAGCTCGTGCTCGAAATCTATCAAGCCCAGCTCTTTCAGTTTATTCCACACGCGTGTTGCGCTTTCCTGTGGGGTTTCGGTTGAAGTATCGATGACCAGTTCTGGGTTCAGAGGGGGCTCATAGGGATCGGAGACTCCAGTAAAGTTCGCGATTTCTCCTCTCAGCGCCTTTTTGTAGAGGCCCTTGGCATCGCGGGCGATGAGTACATCCATTGGGCAATCCACATGGATTTCAACAAAGGCACCGATTGCCAATCGCAACTCCTGCCTTACCGCTCGATAGGGCGAAATTGCCGCGACGATGGCAATGACGCCGTTTCGCGACAGCAACTTGGCAACGAAGCCGATTCGCCTTATGTTTTCATCTCTGTCCTCTCGACTGAATCCGAGTCCTCTCGAAACATGCTTCCTCACTTCATCGCCGTCAAGCCGTTCGACGCGTGCTCCGTGCCCCCGGAGCCGTCTTTCCACGAGGGAAGAGATAGTCGTTTTTCCAGCTCCCGACATCCCTGTCAGCCACAACGTAAATCCTTGACGTATCTCTTCGGTCACAACGCCTCCTTCCACTTTGCCTAGTGATCCTAACCTCAAAGGTCTCTCAATCCTAGTCAAATTAACTCGGATTTTGCCCCCCGCACAAGTCGGTAGACTTAAACGCCCCTTGTTTCCGGACACTTCTGATGCATCCCGCAGCGGCTAAGCTCACCGGGCACCGGGGGACAGTTAATCCAAAATGGGCTGAATTTGCGAGCCGTTTTGATCAAAGGACCCCAGTGGTCAGTTAGTGGATGGAAGCATAAAATGTTGGCTCCCACGCTGACCGTCCACTGTAGACGGCTTCATGTAATTGTCCCCCCGTGGTCAGTTGGTTGTTCGCAAGGATACCCACCTGCTTTCTGTCCCCGGGACAGTTACTTGCACCTGTCTCCGGTAGACAGTTAGTTGTTTGCCAGGCAAGCCTCGATCAGAAGTGTCCCCTGGGGGGCAGTTTCTGTAGGGCGCCTGCTTCACGAGGCTGACCCCATTCCTACCCCATGAAGCGAAGCACGTAATTTCATTGTCCATCGAGACGTGGGCGCTCCTCGCCCTCCACCCGATTATGAACCAGCTGCAGTTGCCTGCTTCCCCGTGAGCGCTGGAAGGGGGGTCTTCGACAATGCAATGAAGCCCACCAGCATTAGAAATCGAAACCCAAAGATGCCTGGACTTTTCGAATGTTTCGCTGTGATGTACCCGTCAAGTCGAGGTGCAATCCCAAACCACTTTTCGGGCGCATTTGATTCTTTATTCGGAGGGCTGATTTTCTCGGGAGGGTTGCGCCAATTGAGCCCAAAGATTTCCTTCCACTTTGGTAGGAACTTTGACCTCTCCGCCGGATCGGACTTGAAGCAGTACCACCGGGTGTTCTTACGATTGATACCGAGTGCTGTATGCATCTCCACGAAGGCGCGAGCCCGATCTGGTTTGTCAGGATCCCTAAAAACGGCGATTCCGCGGCTGTGCCAAACATTATGAACGTAGCTGTCAAGTCCGCTCTCAACGACGGCTTGTTGATCTCGCGCGGCACTTGCGGGTATCGGGGCGAAGTACTCGACGACCTCTTTGTCGTCCGGGCCGTCGGGGCTCGCGGGGCATACAAGTTTCCTGGCCGGCTCTGCGCTGCGAGAGCCGGGGTAGTAGATCTCCATGCGATGGCGGTCGCCAACCCCGGACGGCAGGTCGTACAAGTATTGCGCCCGCTCACGAAACCGTTGACCGGTTGCCGAGTCCAATCCTATCGATTCGTAGATTTCCTGGATCGTCCGGTTCCATACAGCCGCTCGCTCTTTCCTTCGCTGATGACTTATCTGCACACGGGGGTCCGTGCTGCCGAGTCCCGCATTCAATGGAAGCAGTTGGACTTTGAAAAGCGCACGATTACCGTCGGACGCTCAAAGACCAAAGGAAGGGAGGGCCGCGTCATCCCGCTGAACGACGAGGCGTTCGAGATCCTCGTCGAATGGCACTCGCGCTTCAAGGATGCAAAACCTGATCACTACGTGTTCCCGAGTGAGCGAGTAAGAAAATCGACTGCACAAGACAACAGACGGGTAGCGGGGCCGGCGTCCCCGGCATAGCCACCTATTTCGCACCCGACGCCCGTTGGAATCAAACTCAGTGCAACTGCCTTGTTCGAAAGAAGTGCTTCAGAGCATGGCGAGCCGCGAGATATGTCGTAGTTCACATCTGTTGACTGAATCACTAACTCAGGCCCGTCAGCATGTGAGATGTACCACCTCAACGCGCGCAAACCAACGTTGTTGGAGATGTAGTCTGCAAGCCTACCTGTTTCTAACAGTGAAGGCCTTGCCAGACGATGTGACTCATTAGTGATGGAAACAAATCCACGTGACGATGTTGTCATTGCACGAATTATATGTGGTTGGGATCTCATTTTGCGGACATTTAATATTTGAGGCAATCTTAAGGCCGATGGCGCACGTCCGCCTGGTTGACCACGGAGTGTGCAAACCATTCGCGTGACCCAGCATCAATCTGCTCGATTGGCTTGGTTGCCTTCCAGGGGGACCAACCAGTCAAGGAGTGGTACTCACTTGTCAACCCTCAAGACGATTTCGACGCAATAAACGTCTCGATACACGGATTAGATGAATGGGCTGTGAAGGATGCGCAAAGTGGCCCGAAGTGTTGCCTCAGGTTGAATCTCTCACCTCCGGCGGTATCGCTGTCAGTCACACACCGTTTGATCGTATCGCCGTCGATAGGGCTTGCTTACAGGCTGGGCGGCCAGCTCCCCAATTGATATGGCTAGACTCGGCTCGCGTTACGCGCCGAGCATGGCCAGAGTTCTCTCACAAGGGCTACGGCCTGTTGAATATCACTGCACACCTCGGAATCCCACTTGCCCACGCGCACGATGCCCTGTGCGATGCCCGGGCTTGCGGGTTGGTTCTAGTGCGAGCCATCGCCGAGGCCGGCATCACTGCCGAGGGGTGGCTGGCTAGGACGCGCAAGCCGATTAATCTTCTGGCGGGTATTGATTGTCTCGCTGATCCGGAAGGACATGTCTATGGCGAGAATCTTTTGTTCACCGGGTCGTTAAGCATGAGCCGAGCTGAGGCTGCCCGCATTGGGGCCAAGGAGGGCTGCACGATTCACACCGGAATCAATAAACAGACAAGCATCCTAGTTGTTGGAGACCAGGACATGAGCAAGTTGGCCGGTAAAGAGAAGTCCAGCAAGCATCTTAAGGCGTTGTCTTTCATTTCCCAAGGAGCCACCATCAGGATATTGAGGGAGAGTGATTTCCTCGCAGCAATGACCATCCTCGAGCAGCCGGTGTTGGCGACTGCCTAATTCATGAACGCGATGCGCTGCACTCCTTGTCTACGATTCGTCCGGGGACCTTGCGGAATACGCAGTTGAAGAATTCGTGCGCAAGGGTCGACAGATTCATCTATAAACTTGCCAGTCGGCGTTCCGCGAACATTCACCTGCTTCTCCGTTGCCACGCCAGTCTGTTACCTCGAGAAGTCCGAGATCGATGCTTTACTGGATGCTCCAAGTGCGGTCACAAAACTCGGCCGTCGGGATCGCGCCTTATTGCTTTTTCTTTACAACTCCGGAGCACGGGCGGAAGAAGCGGCCAAGCTGTGCGTCGAAGATCTGAGCCTGCACAGCGGCGCAGACGGTGCGTTGTCTTCGGTATGCCTTCATGGTAAGGGCGGCAAGGTTCGCATCTGTCCGCTATGGGCTTCTACAACCGCTACGTTGAAAAACCTCATCATCGGGCGGAGCGGTGCGGAACGAGTGTTCCTCAATCGTCACTCGGAGCCGCTCACACGCTTCGGCATCCATGAGATCGTTACGCGATATGCGCACGTCGCCATGAGCCGTGTGCCGGACATGCGCAAGAAACGGATCGGCCCGCACACCATCCGCCACACGACCGCGACACACCTTCTTCGTGCGGGCGTCGACATCAATACCATCCGCGCTTGGCTCGGCCACGTCTCTATCAACACCACGAACATCTACGCTGAAACTGATCTCGAAATGAAAGCCAAAGCTCTTGGCTTGTGTGCAGTGAACAGCACACGATCAGCAAAACACTGGCGCGACGACCGCGACCTGATGGCCTTCCTTGCCCAAATCTAAACCACGATTATGTGACGTTCGGTTCCAGGAAAACCATGTGTTTATGCCCTTCCGAGACCGAACGTCACATAACTGCCAAGCCAACATAATCAGCATT
>PLXP01000243.1 GCA_003151435.1 Acidobacteriaceae bacterium | reverse complement strand
CGGCCAATTTTCTGGATCATGCCTTACAGCCTGTAGGTAAGGAGTATATTTTCTTTCAGTTGAGTTTTCTTCAGGAGGCGGGGCTCCGCTTCCGGCAGTGATCTTGGCGGGTCGAAGCCAGAGGCGGAACCCCTGTGAGTTACGATCGTCTTTGTCTCAGTTTCCGCTGCGCCAGACAAGCTTGCGACCGGATGGGCAGAGGCCTGCGACGAGATCATCATACGCCGATGCCCGATTTGTGAACGGGATTCGATCATTGGTCACGGTCGTCGCCGTAAGCAGGCTCACGATGAGCATCACGACTGGATCTGGATCCATCGCGGCCGCTGCGCTGGTTGCGGAAAGACTTTCACCTTTCTCCCGCAACTCTCTCTTCCTTACACGCATTACAGCCGTGTAGCGCGCTGCCAGGCATTGCTGCTGCGCTTTGTAGAAAACTGTTGCTGGGACAAGGCGTTGCCGAAGCTCAAGGACCCTGATCGATCACCCGATCCATCCACTGTCCGCCGCTGGTCGAGCGGTCTGGACTCGACCCAGCCGACTCTTTCCTTCCTCCGTCAGACCGTCACCCGTATAGCTCATTGGTTGGATCGTGGTGGTCGGACTGTTGACGAAGCAGGATTATTGCCTTGGATAACTCCGGCTTTGCAAAATCTTTGGCCGCTGCGTCTCTGAGAAAAACACCTTCACCCACCATCCTTGCCTTGGATCGTTGGCGTCCTGCTCCTAAGCTTGGCTCCGGAGGCGAAAAAGCGCTGTGGGCGAAGACGTCGATGCACTCAAGCGGCGGCTGCCGCTGCTGGATTATCTGCGGCAGCACAACTGGACCGGTCATCCTGCGAGTCGATCCGAGTTCGTCGGACTCTGTCCGTTGCACGAGGAGACCCGGCCCTCGTTCTATGTCAACACGCGCAAAAATGTTTTCTACTGCCACGGCTGCGGGCAGGGCGGAGACCTGATTCGCTTTATTCAGTTGTCCCGCCATCTGTCCTTCCGCCAGAGCCTCGCCCGCCTCGATTTGCAGACCAGTCCTACAGTCGATTCCGCCGCGGTGTTGGAACAGGCTGCCGCTTTCTATCAACAGCAACTCGATCACTACCCCGAAGCGATGCGCTATCTCAACCGGCGCGGAGTGCAAGATCCCGCCCTGATCGGGGAACTCGAGATCGGTTATGCCCCCGGCGGAAGTCTGCGCCGTCATCTTACGGCACAGGGTCATTCCTTTGATCTGCTACGGCAAGCCGGACTACTCAACGTGAACGGCTCCGACGCTTTTTATCAGCGCATCGTCTTCCCGTTGCGCCAAGGCGAGCACGTCGTCAACCTGTACGGCCGCAGCATCGGAGCCGCCTTCACGCATCGCTTTCTGCCTGGCGCCAAGGGTGGCTTGTATGCATGGGAGAAGGTCCGGCACTATCCCGAGGTCATTGTTATCGAGGGCCTGTTCGACTAGGCCGTATTACGGCAGGCGGGCTTTCAAAACGTCACCTGCTCGCTGGGCACACATCTCAACACAGATCAGTTCCGCCAGTTGTACGACGGCTCGCGAACTGTCCATCTCGCCTTCGACGTCGATGCCAACCAGAGCAGCCAGCTGGCCGCCGACCAGTTAGCTCATCGTCTCGGTGCGCACGGCATCACTGCTCGCCGCGTCCTCCTGCCAGAAGGACAAGACCCTAACTCCTTCTTCGTCCAGGGCGGAGACGCGCGGCAGTTCCAGTCTCTCGTGGAGGCCGCGCAGCCATGAAGTTTCGCGTCATCCATCAGAAGACCCCATCGGGCGCACACAGCCCGTATCAAGTGGTCGAGCAATCCACCGGTAAAGGTGTCGGATGGATTAATCGCTACCTGGACCGCGACTATGTCCGCCGCCTCGCAAACACTTCCCTCTATAGCTATGCAAACAGCCTGTTGCACTTCGTGCGCTGGTGGGAGAGCGTTCATCACACCGGCGATATTTCCAAGGACGACCTCACCGAATCGACCCTGCTTGATTACGTGCGCTTCCAGTCCAGCCTCCAACCTCCGCCTTCTGCACCCACCATCAACGACCGTGTGGCTTGTGCCGATCGCGCCATCCGCAATGAGTTCCCCGATGCTCCCTGTCAGGCCGCGCATGGCTTCCAGCAGGTTTACCTGCACCGCAGGCCACTGGGCCTGGGCCGGCCGCGGTTCGAGCTCAGCAGACTGCGCGTCAGGGAACCCAAGCTTACCATCATCCCTCTTTCGGTCGACGAAGTGGCGCGCTTCTGGTCCAGCTTCCGCAACGCGCGCGATTTGGCCATCGTGGGCTTGATGCTCATGCACGGACTCCGCTCTGCCGAAGTCATGGCCCTGAACCGCGACGATGCACTGCTCTCGGAAGGCCAGCTCCGCCTGCTTACCAATTTTCATCACCATCGACGACGATGACGGCCCGCAAAATCATTTACCAAACCATGAGATAGCATTCAATATCCATAATCCCAGCCTGGATCACCGCGACCGCGGCAAACGCCTGCGGCTCCCTTCTTACCTCCAGATCGAAACGACTCGCATCAGCACCTCGCCCTTCTTTGCGCTTCGTGCGCGAGTCGTTTCCGATCTTGGCTAGCGGTCACTCGTCCGGAATCCAGGTCCGGGAGAGACTACCTGGTCAGTTCAACCGTCCGAAATCGTACAATCCGAGCCGCAAACGGTCACTGCAGCGCAAGAATTCGATCTTGCGCTTAATGTAAGTAATTTGTTTTCAAAGGGATGCTTTGATGGTTATTTGGCGCGGCAATTGCTTACTCTCTGATCGATGGATCTCGCACGCCCATCTGCATGGTCACCCACGATCTTCGCTTCGCCCGCCACGCTCAGTGCGAAGTCCATCTCTTCGACGCAAAAGTCTTATTCGAGATTGAGTTGAAGAGGCTCGAAGAAGAAGTGGAGACGTAAACATGCCTATTCAGGACATTCGCTACGCACTGCGCCAGTTGCGCAAGTCGCCGGGATTCACGTTAACCGCGGTGCTCACGCTGGCCTTCGGCATCGGCGCGACCACTGCCATCTTTTCCATTGTGGAGGGAGTGCTATTGCGGCCCTTGCCGTTTCCCGATCCGGACAGGCTTCTGCTCTTCGGCGATGTTCCAGAAGGTGTGGGCGCGGCATTGGGCGCGCCCGCTGCAACGGCGCCCGCGATTGGCATCTATGTCCGGGACACACACGTCTTCTCCGGTCTCGGCGGTTACCGGCAAACCGGCTACGAACTCTCCGG
Organism: Acidobacteriaceae bacterium; assembly: GCA_003151435.1. Lineage (GTDB taxonomy): Bacteria > Acidobacteriota > Terriglobia > Terriglobales > Acidobacteriaceae > Telmatobacter. Next base: position 23,627 of record PLXP01000243.1, on the reverse strand, counting down.
CCTGGGCGAGCCCGCGCAGATCAGCGCCGCGCGGCTCACCGCCGGTGTCTTCCACGCGCTCGGCATTACGCCGTTGATCGGCCGCACCTTTACGCAGCAGGAGGCTGAAGGCGGCCAGCAAGTGGCCGTCCTCAGCTACCAGATGTGGCACAGCCGCTTTCATGACGATATGCGCATCCTGGGCCAGAAAGTCCTGCTCGACCGCAAACCGTACGAGATCATCGGCGTGATGCCGCGCGACTTCGAGTTTCCGCTGGTTCCGGGACAGTTGAATCGCAGCGAGCTTTGGGTCCCGTTGAGCTTTACCCAGGCCGAGCTGGTGAGCGGCGTGGGAAGCTGGAACTGGGGAATGGCGGGCCGGTTGAAGCCGGGCGTCACGCCTGCGCAAGCCCTGCAGGATGCGCAGCCGGCAGTGCAGGAGATCATGCGCAACTTTCCTCCGGCCATGGGCAACCTGCGCATTCATCCTGTGATCCAGTCTCTTGCCGAGAACACGGTTGGGCAGGCCCGGCCGCTGGTGCGCACGCTCTTCCTGGCCGTTGCAGTGGTGCTTTTCATCGCCTGCGCCAATCTGGCTGGTCTGCTGCTGGTGCGCGTCATTCGCCGCCGCCGGGAGATCTCCGTGCGCCTTGCGCTGGGCGCCAGCGGTGGGGCCGTGCTGCGCCAGTCCCTCGTTGAAGCTCTGCTGCTAAGCGTAGGCGGAGGGTTGCTCGGTTTAGCTTTGGCATCGGCTGGTCTCCGCGTGGGCGTTAGTCTCTTGCCGGAGACGCTGCCGCGCGTAAGCGCCATCGGTCTTGACTGGCATGTGGTCGGTTTTGCCCTCCTGCTGGCGGTTCTCACTGGCCTGCTTTGCGGGCTGATTCCGGCCGTTGCTGCCGCGCGTACAGACATCAACGACGCGCTGAAGGAAGCGGGCCGTACCGGCACCGTAGGCGGCGGCCATGCGCGGCTGCGCTCGGCCCTGGTAATTGTGGAACTCGCCGTGGCGCTGGTGCTGCTCACAGCATCTGGCCTCTTGCTGCGCAGCTTTGAGAAATTGCGCTCAGTCGATCTGGGCTTCCGCACCGATCACACCCTCACCGCCTCGTATGGCCTGCCCTACCAGCAATACTCGACCCAGGCCGCCGTGGACGCGTTCGACTCGGTGCTGCTGAGCAAGCTTCGCCAGTTGCCCGGCGTGCAGGCGGTGGGCGTCACCACGCTGCTGCCCAACGGGGGAGGGAACGACAGTGAAGCCTTCGTTCCCGAAGGTTACGTTCCTCCTAAGGGCGCCAACCTGAATCTAGCGTGGCCATCCCGTGTGATGGGTAATTACTTCCGCTCCGCGGGCATTCCTCTCCTGCGAGGACGCGACTTCACCGAGGCAGACCGTTCAGACTCTCCGTTGGTGGTGATTGTCAACCGCACTCTCGCCGAGCGCTATTGGCCCGGCCAGGACCCTGTCGGGAAACGATTGAAAATCGGAGTCCCGGAGAGTCCAACGCCCTGGATGATCGTCGTGGGAGAGACCGGCGACATCAAGCAGACCTCAGCCGATGCCGATACGATCAATCAGATCTATCAGCCCGCCAGCCAGTTCAAAGCTTCGATAGCACAGTTTGCGCCTCCCGGTCTGCTCCCCGGCAATTACGGTTCCATCGTGATGCGCGGCCAACTGCCGCCCGAACAGATGGCCGACTCTCTGCGCGCAGTGGTTCGTTCGATTGATCCGCAGCTTCCGCTGATTCATGTCGAGTCCATGGAACAGGTGGTTGCAGAGGGCCAAGCCACGCGCCGCTTCAACACCATGCTCATCTCCTCGTTTGCCGCGGCTGCCGTTCTTCTCGCTCTGCTCGGCATCTATAGCGTCATCGCCTTCTCCGCTGCATTGCGCACGCAGGAACTGGCCATCCGCCTGGCACTCGGCTCGCAGCGCGCAAGCGTGATGCGGCTCGTTCTTGCTTCCGGCGCCAAGCTAGGACTGATGGGTTGCGGCATCGGAGCGATAGGAGGCGTCTTCGCCACGCGACTGCTGCGCTCCATGCTTTTCCAGGTTGATCCTCTCGATCCATTCGTCATTATTCTGGCGTGCATCTCCATCTTTGTGCTGGCGCTTTGCGCTTCGCTGGTTCCCGCCCGCCGCGCCGCTTCCATTGAACCCATGCAGGCGTTGCGCGCCGAATAACTCGCCATCAAGGAGAAACGAGAATGAACACGATGCTTCAGGACATTCGCTACGCGCTGCGCCAGTTGCGCAAGTCGCCGGGATTCACCGCCGTGGCCGTTCTCACGCTGGCGTTAGGCATCGGCGCCAACACGGCGATCTTCAGCGCCATCAATGCCGTATTGCTTCGCCCCTTGCCTTACTTCGAACCGGACCGCATCCAGGTTCTCTGGTCGACCAACCCTCATTTTGCCGCGATGGGCTACCCTGAACTGCCTCCCACTTACAACGATCTCACCGAGTGGCGAAACCAGAGCAGCTCGTTCGAGTCGGTGGCGGCTTGCCGTCCTGGAGATCGCAACATCACCGATGGCGACACTACTGAACGAGTGGGCGGAACCGTCGTCACCCACAATTTCTTCGCTCTCTTCGGCATAACGCCCATGTTGGGAAGGGGATTCACCCAGGAAGAGGATTCGCCTGGCCGGAACCAGGTTGTTGTGATCAGTTACGGATTGTGGCAACGCCGGTATGGCGGCGATCCTGCGATCATCGGCAAAGCGGTGAGCCTCGACGGCGTGAAACACACCGTGGTGGGCGTCATGCCTCCCGAGTTTCAGTTTCCTCGCGGGGCCGAGTTGCCGGCGAGTTTTGGTTTCGCGCCGCGGTCCGACGTGTGGCTTCCGTTCGGCTTGAGCGCGGCGGATTGGACCAAAAGAGACAATCGCCAGATCGTAGCGCTCGCCCGCCTGAAGAAAGGGATCAGTCTCCAATCCGCGCAGACAGAACTAACGGGGATCGCGGCGCGTCTGGAGAAGCAATTCCCGAAAGAAAACGCCGACTTTAGCGTGAAGCTTCTGCCGTTGCGAAGCCAGATGGTCGCGTTTTCTCGCACTCCTCTCCTGATACTGTTTGCGGCCGTAGGCCTGGTGCTGCTGATTGCCTGCGCCAACATTGCCAACCTGCTGCTGGCGCGCGCCACGGCGCGGCAAAAAGAAATCGCCATTCGCAGCGCGCTGGGCGCGAGTCAGGCGCGTATTGTTTGGCAATTGCTCACGGAAAGCCTGTTGCTCGCGGGCCTGGGCGCCCTGTTTGCCGTGGGCTTCGCACAACTCGGGATCATAGCATTACTCAAATTCGGGCCGGCGAATCTTCCTCAGCTTCAGGTGGCCCGGCTGGATATGGTCTCATTCCTGTTTACCGCGGCGGTTGCCATGTTGACGGCATTGCTCTCCGGCCTCGTTCCGTCGCTTCGCGCAGCCAAGACAGACTTGCAAGAGGCATTCAGGGCCGGCAGCAGGAGCGCGAGCGGCGGAGCCAAGCGCCTGCGCGAGCTATTCGTTGTTTCGCAAATCGCGTTGGCGCTGACGTTGCTGGTCGGCTCCGGTCTGCTGATTCGCAGTCTGGCCTCGGTCCTGGCCGTGGATGCGGGTTTACGGCCGCAGTCGGTCTTGACCTTCGAACTCGATCTGGTCGGCAAGTACGGCGACTACCAAAGACGAGTGGCATTCTTCGATCAGTTCCGCAGCCGCCTGGAATCCGTGCCGGGAGTCAGGGCGGTTGGCGCTGTCACTCTGCTTCCACTGGGTGGAGGTGGCGATAACTTGCCCTACTTCTCCGTCGACGGCGCGCCGCCGTTGAAGGAACAGGTGGCAGGCGAGTTCCGCTACGTGGCAGGCCGTTACTTCCATGCGCTCGGCATTCCGCTGACCAGAGGGCGCCTCTTTACGGATCAGGAGGTCTCCCAGACGGCCCTGCGCGTGGTCATCAACGATACTCTCGCTCGCCGGTTCTTCGCTGCTGAGGACCCTCTTGGCAAACGGCTGGTGGTGAACGGTCAGCCACAAGAGATCGTGGGGGTGGTTGGCGACGTGAAAAGCAGTTCGCTTGAAGCTCCAACCCGACCGCAGATCTATGGTCCCAGGATCCCGGATTATGCCGGCAGCATGGCGGTGGTTGTGCGGGCAAGCGGAGATCCGCGCAGTCTGATCGGCAGCGTTCGCGCGGAACTGAAGGCCGTCGACCCCGGAGTGCCTCTCGAGAAGGTCCGCACCATGGAGCAGGTGGTGGGAGACACCGAGCTGGGCCGGAGATTCAATATGCTGCTGCTTGGCCTCTTCGCCGCTCTGGCACTGGTGCTAACTACTATCGGTCTCTATGGCGCGGTCTCTTACTGGGTAACTCAACGCACGCGTGAGATCGGCATCCGCATGGCGCTGGGCGCGAATCGCCATAATGTCCTGTGGCTGGTGATCAAACAGGGCATGACACTGGCGGTCTTTGGTGTAGCTGCCGGCCTGGTTGCCGCCTTCGGACTTACTCGCTTGTTGAGCAATATGCTGTTCGGCATTGCGCCGAACGATCCTGCGACTTTTGTGGCGGTCTCGCTCCTGCTGGCTCTGATTGCGGTCCTGGCATGCTCGATCCCAGCCCGCCGTGCCGCTTCCATAGAACCTATGCAGGCGCTACGCGCCGAATGACTCGCCAGCAAGGAAAAAGAACGATGAATACGCTACTTCAGGACGTTCGCTACGCACTGCGCCAGTTGCGCAAGTCGCCGGGGTTTACGGCCGTTGCTGTCATCACACTGGCGCTGGGGCTCACCGTCAACGCTACCATTTTCTTTTCCATCAACGACCTGTTTCTGCGACCCTTGCCGGCACAAGACCCTGGACGGTTGGTGGTAATTGCCCAGAAGGCCCCGCAGAGCAGCCTGGATTTCCCATTTTCGTATCAGGATTTTCTGGACTTTCGGCGCTATGCCGAGGGGGACGGCCATGAAGTTCCGGAGATGGCGAAGACCTTTTCCGGCATCATGGCCTACATGGAGACGCCGATCCACTTGAGCCGCACGGGCGAGTCTACCGAGCGGACCTTCATACACATGGTCAGCGGCAACTACTTCACGGTGCTGGGTGCGCAGCCGATGATGGGGCGGCTCTTCCTGCCCAATGAGGGCAAAACGGTGGGCGCGGATGCGATCATCGTGCTGACTTACGACACCTGGCGCAGCCGCTTTGCCGCTGACCCGCACATCATCGGCCAGACGGTGAAGCTCAACGGTCTGCCGTTCACAGTCGTGGGCGTCATGCAGCCCAAGTTTGTGGGCGCGCAGTGGGGCACGGCTCTGAGCGGATTTGTGCCGGCTACGATGTTGCCCCAGATGACCCCGGATCGTAGCCAATTTATCTTCGACCGCGGCGATACAGCGTTCTTCATGATGGGCCGTTTGCAGCCCGGCTCAAGTCTGGAGCAAGCGCGCACTGCGACCGCTCTGGTGATGGCCCGCCTGCTCAAGGACTACGCCGGAATGCACCCGCAAGGGGCAGGGGTCGTTGTTCTGCGCGAATCCATGAGCCGGCCCTCGCCGTTCGTGGCCAACTACACACCGCTGATTGCCTTCGCCCTGATGGCGATGGCCCTGCTGGTGCTGGGCATCACGATGGCCAATGTGGCCAATCTGCTCTATGCCCGCGCTGCCGATCGCGAGCGGGATGTGGCGATTCGCGGCGCGCTGGGCGCCACGCGCTGGCGGCTGCTGCGTCAGTTGCTGGCCGAAAGTACGCTGCTCGCCCTCGCTGCCGGAGTCATCGGCTCGATGGCCGCCGTCGCCTTAAGTCCCGTTCTCTACAAGCTGATCGCGCCGGGCGAGATGGCGCCACCGTCGGAAACCGGCACGGACTGGCGATTGTTCGTCTTCACTTTCCTTGCGTCGCTGGTCACCGGCATCCTTGCAGGACTGCTGCCTGCATTGAAGGCGACCCGGCTCGACGTTCTGCCGCTGCTGAAGAATGCGCCGGCTAATACCGGAAGCCGCCATCGCTTGCGCAGCTTGTTGGTGATCGGCCAGGTGGCCATCTCCTGTGTGGTGTTGATCTGCGCCGGACTTGCACTGCGCAGCGTACAGAAACTGTCGCACGTGAATCTCGGCTTTCGGACGGATCACCTCTTTCTCGCCTCCGTCGATCTTCGCTTGCAACGCTATAGCTACGACCAAGGCCGGCGGTTTCAGGAGCAATTGCTGGACAAGGTCCGCGCATTGCCCGGAGTGCGCAATGCCAGCCTTGCGGATGCCGTTCCTTTCGATACCGGCAAGGGCATGCGCGCCGGCATTTGGCCGGAGGGTCAAACCCCGACAGAGAGTCAGAAGTTTCTGGATGTCCCTTGCTTTGCCGTCGATCATGCTTTTCTCGAAACCATGGGGGCGCGCGTTGTGGAGGGCCGCGATTTCACCAACCGCGACGACGCCTCCGCGCCGCGTGTGGTCATCATCAACCGGGTTATGGCCCAGCAGCTTTGGCCGAACGCCGATGCTGTTGGGAAGCGCCTGGTACTCCAGAGAGACGCCATGCAGGTCGTCGGCGTGGTCGGCGATATGCGCACTTGGGCCATGACCGACACGAATCGCCCGCTTGTCTTCTACCCGCTGGCGCAGAATTACCAGGGCAATGTTACCCTCGTCGCGCGGACGGGAATGGATCCGATGCAACTCACGTCGCCGGTGAAGCAAATCGTCGCCCAGTTGGACCCCGATCTCCCGCTCTTCAACATTCGCACGATGGACCAGCAGATCGCGAGCAGTCCGTTCGCCATGGCTCCGCTGCGCTTCGGTACAGTGATCGCGGGCGCACAAGGCATGATCGCTCTCTTTCTCGCCACACTGGGCCTCTACGGATTGATCTCGCACTCGGTGAAGCGGCGCACCCATGAGATCGGCATTCGCATGGCGCTGGGTGCCAAGCGGGGGAGGATGCTCAGGCTCCTCATCGGGCAAGGTTTGCGGCTGGTTCTCGTGGGTCTCGGCGTTGGATTGGGCGCCGCGTTTGCGGTGACGCGCTTGCTAACCAGCGTGCTTTACGGTGTCCAGCCCACGGACGTGCTCACCTTTGCCGGCGTCTCGCTGCTGCTAGCCGGCGTGGCCGTCCTGGCAAGCTACATCCCCGCGCACCGCGCCGCAAAGATCAACCCCATGGAAGCTCTGCGCTACGAATAGAAACGATCAAGGGGAAAGAACAATCCGCACGCTGCTTTACGACCTTCGCCAGGCTAGACCTTCGGAGCACCGCGCCGGTCCTCGACCCGACCGGCAAGGGTTTACCGATCTTCCTGGGCAACAACTTCAACTGACGCCAACAGGCCAAAGCGCTCATCGAGCCGATCTGGCGACCGTTCTTGGGCGCTGGCCGGATGGTCGTCTACCGGGAAGTCTGTCTCCAAATCCCACAAAACAAGCGCGATAAATCGTCCTGTAACACTCCGTTCGTTATCATCGGAGTCATGCAAACACGGTCGCGCTCCTCTCTTCTTTGGGCTTCATTGTGCCTCGCAAGTCTGATTGCAGTCCTTTCGCCTAGCCCGGCCCAGGCCCAGGTATATGCCGGCAAGCCCAAGCTGATCGTGATTGTGGTCATTGACCAGTTCCGCGGCGACTACCTCAACCGCTATCGAAGCGAGTTCAAGGGGCGCGGCTTCAGGCTGTTTATGGATGAGGGCGCGTGGTTCACCGATTGCTACTTCGACTACGCCAACACCAAGACCGCCCCGGGCCACGCGACGCTCGGCACCGGCGCGTACAGCGACGGCCACGGCATCGAGTCGAACGAGTGGTGGGACGCTTCGCGCTCCAACGAGCACAAGGTCAGCTCCGTCGAAGACGAACGGTACCAGTTGGTCGATCTTCCCGCCGGGTCCATCCCAGCCAACGCTCCCGGAGCGCCCGCCAGCGCCGCGAAGTTCGTCATCGGCTCTTCGCCACTGAATCTGCGCGCCACCACGCTGGGCGACGAGTTGCGGCTGGCCACCCAGGGCCGGGCCCAGGTCTACGGCATTTCGCTGAAAGACCGCGCCGCGATCCTGCCCGCAGGACAATCGGCGAACGGCGCCTTCTGGATTGACAATTCGAGCGGCCAGTTCACCACCTCCACCTACTACATGGAGCATCTGCCGGAGTGGGCGCGCGCCTTCAACGCCGGCGGCCGCATTGCGCAGGCGGAGCGCGAAGCCAAGGTGGAGGGCACGACGCAGTTTTTCGAGTTGGTGGGACGGACACCCGCGGCCAACAGCTATGAACTGGACTTTGCCAAAGCGCTGATCACGGGCGAAAAGCTGGGCCAGAGCGGAGTGACTGACCTGGTGACGATTTCGCTCTCGGCCAACGACATTCAAGGCCATCAGTTCGGACCGGATTCGGAATTCGAGGGCCAGATGGTCCTCAGCCTCGACCACGATCTCGACAGCTTTTTCGGCTGGCTCGACCAGACTGTGGGCCTCAAGAATGTGTGGCTGGCGCTCTCCGCCGACCATGGAATCGCGCCGGTTCCCGGAGAGGCGGCCAAACTCGGTATCCACGCGGCGGCGGTGAACATGCAGACGGTGTACGCGGAGGTGAATGCAAAGCTGAGCGCACGCTACTCGCCGCAAGCGAAGGCCGACTACCTGATGCCGGGGCCCGATCTGCCCTATGTGGTGCTCGACAAGCAAGCGTTCCAGAAGGCAGGGGTCGACGAAAAGGCGGCGGAAGAAGCCGTGGCGACGCTGCTGCCCGAGGTGGTGGCAGGCCTGGCTCCCAAGCCGGATGGCCCACTCCCCCTGCAGCATCGGCTAACTCCCGCTCCGCAGGTCGCCGGGGTGTATACGCGGCTCGCACTGGCGCACGGGCAGTTGCCGCCCAGCGAATGGGGACGCCTGCTGGCGCACAGCTACGCCGAGCACGGCAACTGGTATGTCATGCTGCTTCTAAGCGCTTACCAGATGGAGGGTTCCAGCGCCTTTGCCGGGACTACGCACTTCAGCCCGTGGTCCTATGACCGCCATGTCCCTTTGGCGCTCTATGGGGCGCCATTTTTGCCCGGCGAGTATCATAACCGTGTAGCCCCAGTCGACCTCGCCCCCACCTTTGCCTCGCTCGCAGGGGTCAATCAGCCATCGGCGGCAGTGGGGCGTGTGCTGACTGAGGCACTGAAACCACTCCACCCTGCCAGCCAGTAGAGAAGGAAGACAGCCGCGCGTGAAACCCGACATGAAAGTGAAGTTGGCAGGCATTGAGCTTGTCAACCCCGTGATCGCCGCCAGCGGCACCTTTGGATACGGCATCGAGTTTGAAGAGATCGTCTCGCTGGAGCGGATCGGCGGCTTTGTCACCAAGGGCATTTCGCTGCAACCGATGCAGGGGCATCCGGCGCCACGCATCATCCAGACGGCCGCCGGGATGCTCAACGCCATCGGGCTCCAGAACGTTGGCGTGGATGAGTTTATTGCCCGCAAGCTGCCGCCCATGAAGCGCTATCCGGCGTGCAAGGTCATCGTCAACGTCTTCGGCTACACCGTGGGCGACTATGTNNGGAATGGCTTTCGGCGCGGATCCAGGGTCGCTGGAGTACCTGGTGGGACGCGCGCGATCTGGCACCAAACGGCCGCTCATCGTCAAGCTGTCTCCCAACGTAACGTCGGTATCGCACATGGCGCAGGTGGCCGAGGGAGCGGGCGCCGACGCGGTGAGCCTTGTGAACACGTTCATGGCCATGTCCATCGACACGGAGACGCGCAGACCGCGCCTCAGCAACATAACCGGTGGCCTTTCCGGTCCGGCCATCAAGCCGATCGCGCTGCGCATGGTGTATGAGACGGCGCACGCTGTCCAGATTCCCATCCTGGGCATGGGCGGCATCGTCACTCCGGAGGACGCGGTGGAGTTCCTGCTGGCCGGAGCCACGGCCGTGCAGGTGGGAACGGCAAGCTATGCCGATCCGCGCGCAACGGAGCGCCTGGCGAAGGGGCTTGATTCATGGTGCCGCGGCCACCAGGTGGAGCGGGTTGCGAGCTTGACGGGGGCGCTGGAGGTTCCAAAAAGCTGAAGCCGGCTTTTCGCGACGGATCATCTCCGCTAAAATAGATGAGAAATGCCTTTTCCAATCAAAGTTTGCGTCATCTGCTCAGAGGAATTTGAATTGAGGCCCGGAAAGCCCGGCTTTGCCAACCGCTGCCCCGCCTGCAGTGAGCCTGAAGCCAACGAAGAGGCCAAGCGCCAGGCCGATGCCGACATCCTCAAGACAAACGCCGAGGCGAACGCAGCCAGGCGCCAGGCCATCCGCGATCTGCTGTATAGCAAGGACAGCTAGCGTTTTTACGGCAAATGCGGACTGGTCAATTGATGCATCGTGAGCTATCTCTCTGATGATGAACGCGCTGATCCCTGTTGCTTGGATCGACTCGGGTCGGGAGTCTTGAGTTGCTGCTCCGCTAAACTACTGGACGTCCGTCGGCAGCACTCGCATATCGGTGCTAAAGACGTGATAAGTGTCGAACACTACGTCATTGATCGCAGTAACATTGGGCTTGCCTGCGATGTCGTTGTAGAAGATTTGACCATCATGGCCAACAATTCCTTTAGATATCACTTCCATCGCCGTGGAAATCGAGACGCTCTTCACGGGACTGATATAGCTTCTGCCTCCGATCGATACCGGTCCGTATTCCACCATGATATCGGCCCTGTAGATGGGGAAGTTCGTATCGAGGTCAGCCTTCAATACAAAACGAAGGATAGCGCCACTGACCGGGTCAATTGCGACCTCGCCGTGATATGCGGATGTGATTTTGGACTCACGCATGATCCCGCCGTCTTCTAGAAAGCAACAATAGCGGACGGTGTAACTTGACCGGTCTTTCGTTATGAAATAGCTGAAAACAGCAGTTGGTCTTCCCGAATCCTGCTCCCAGTGGCTCCAGTCCATCTTTCCAGCGAGAACATCCGTCATCATTACGCTAAGGAGAGGCCCAAACACACCCCAGTTGTTCAAACCTGTCATGCCTGCTTGGCTATTTGTGGCAATGTCTTCTTGCGGCGTCTCCACGACCTCCTTGCCGTTACGGTAGACGACTGTAGCGTTAAGCCTGTCCAACAGAAGAAACTCCTTACTAGGGGAGATGATTGGCTGATCAAACACGCTGGACACTTTCAGATTGCTGAAACGAGTGGTCGTTCGATGAGCGAGAAAATCCGGCATTTTGGCGAGCGATGTCACGATAAAGTTCGCGGCAAGGGATCGAATTTGATTCTGACTCGCTGAGTCCGGTACAGGAAATGAAGGGATGTCGGTGGCGGGAAGATCAAGAAAGACCGAAGCATCAGCAATTGCCAAAAGAGCCAGGCGAGACTTCTCACCTGGCAGATCGCTTCTTAGGCGATCAAGTTGTGCAGCGTTCAGTCTCTCTGTCAATTCCAAGTGGCCAATTTGTTGCGCGACCTCTTTGTCAGACTTCCCATGTGATGTAGCAATAATCTGCTCTAAGTCTCCCACGGTAATGCGCTTTGCCGCCGTCGCTGATGAAACCAAGGTAATCAGCATGACCACGAGCGCAAGTTTCTGCATTTTTAAACATCCTTCCCAAATCAGGAAACTCAACCGAATACGATAGACTCAATCACACTCGACGGAAGAATCCAAGCCCCGAGAGCAGGGCTTGGATTTCAAAACGCCACGCTTTCGATGGTTCAACTGAAAAAACCCATTAGGAATAAGGAATGCAATACGAGAGATCGCACCATGCTATGCATGAACTGATGTTGGAGTAACAGCTTTGCGTACAACTGGGGTTTGGTGCATCGAAACAATCATTACCCGTGGAAGAGCAGTTGTAGATGTGCGTCTGCCCTGTTACCGGTATGCAATTCCAGTGGGTGGTATAGCAGATTTGCCCATGACTGCCGTTTTGAGGGCAATTAGACATACACTGGTTCATTTCGTTATAACAGTCGGATCGGCATGAACCCCATTCGCCGGGGCAATAATAAGTTGTCCCATCTGCGAGGGCATACCGAGCCCAGAGTAACAGCATCCCCACAAAGATCAACTTCACTAACGATTTCACGGTTATCACTCTCTTTCGGTTGCTCAAGGATAAAGGTTGTGCGATCGAATCACTGCAAGATTCGCGCGAGTACCTTCTGTCTTCCTCTTTCGTCCAAGATTCCCTGCCACTGTTCAAGCACCCTTCCGCTGCCATTCACTAAAAGTAGTGTGGGTGTTCCGGTAATGCCAATTGCCGCCAAGTCGATTGAAGCGATTTTGGCGGCCGAAACGTCGGCCTCTTGAAGAAAGGTTTGCATTTCTGTAACAGGATCCGGAGAAATTGCGACAACATCGATCTTCCCGTGCGTTTTGGTGATGAGTTCTTTATAAAAGGGGAGGCTGTCCTTGCAAAAATGGCACTTCGTCGAGATCACAACAAGAAGGGAATTGTGGGTCTCACTAAGCGGTATACCTGGGAGGCTAACGGATGTTCCAATGAGAGTTTTTGGCGAACCATTAGGACGCTTCTGTTTAACAAAAGTCACCACGGATGACGATAAAGAGAAAAACCGCCACGCCAATTATCAATGCAATGTTTGCAATCCTATCGATTAATTTCATAACGCTTGGCTCCAAGTGGAAAACGTGTTGTGAGATAAAGTGGTTGCGGCTGATTTGTTAGTTAGCGGCGAAAGGGCGAACACCTCGTGTCGCAAACCTGAGGACGTCGGCTACCATTGTGAGCCTTGGTATTTTGACGGGAATAATCTACGGCTCCCTCTAGTTCAAGTCAAGGTGCCTTTCGTAATTAGCGCGCATGGCCATGCTTCTTTACAACCGCTCAAAAGTCCATCGGGGGCACAGCCTATTGAGAAATAGGAGGACAATGTGACAACAATCACATTGAACGATGAATGATCATTTCAAGTTAGCCGACGATACTCACCCGGCCAGCTTACTCAGTTCCGGATACCGCGCAAAAATGCGGTGGCGGTCTTCGGAACTCAGCTGCTCCATCCGCATCGGTTTGTCCTGGGCGCGCGTGCCTTTCTCGTTCAGCACATTCATCAGGCTCCACTCGCGCTGCAGCCCTTGCGGCTCAACCGCCTTCAGGTCATACCGGGTAAAGTCGATCACTTCGGGCGGGGTGTTCTTGGTCCAGTCGCTGAGCAGCGCCAGCCGAAAGTCGCGGTTCATAAACCACTTGATTTCCAGTTCCTTTTCCGAGCCCGGCGCGCCCGTGCCTTTGGCATCGAAACGGTAATCGAGCGCGGCATTATTCGGCGTGTGCTTGCGCCACTCCAGCCCGAACTCCCCTTCCGCGATCACTTTGGTATCCGGCCATCTTTCCCGCACCGCCTGAAGCCACCAGGCCAGGTCTTCGTCATGGCCGATCGATACTTCCCAGATTGCCGTGACCCAACCAAAGCCATTCGTTGCGCGGCCCTGGTCAAAATGCATGGCGGTCGTATCCATCATCTCTCTGCGGCCAGCCACGGCCCCGAGATTTCCGACGGTCTCAATCGGGCCCACTCCCAACCGGCTATTGAACCCGCCCTGAAAGCCGTTACGCCGTGCGGCAAGAAAGTCGCAGGTCCAGCCATCGAGGCAAACACAGTCGATGAAATCCGCCGCATTCTGCGCCGGTTTCAGATAGTGCTCACGGCTCGGGTAGTAGGGATAGCAAATGCCTCCATCTCCGTCTCCATTGTCGATGCCGTGCTGGCTCCATATCTGGCCCTGGCATACATGNNCGCGTGTTGTACATCGGCGCAAAGTAGCCGCCTGGAATAAAAGTGATTTCGTCCCCATAGCGATCGTGATACGAGGCAAGTAGGCGTCGCGCCTCTTTGTACTCTTTGCGGCTGTCGTTCAGCGCAAGCCAACTGATCGCCCACGTCATTCTGCCCTCAGGGCAGCCTCTCGCAAAGGCATCACGCCGCGAACGGATGCGTTCAGGCCGATTATCCGCAGCTTCGTCTTCGCCGATCGAGCGCTGCGGAGTGACCTCAATCTGGTTCACGCGCACCACGGAGACGTGAGTGAGAAACCTGCCGCGCAAACCAGACATATTTGCGTTGCGAGGCTCGGGGCTCATTGTTGGCCCACTCATGGCGATAGAAGCCGCCGAAATCGCCGCCCCACCGAGAAACCGACGCCGGGTCCAGTCGCCGCCCATAATCCCTCTTTCCCCGCCCTTCTCGGGCACTTTCTCGATGGCACTGCTTTTCGGAAGGATCATACAAGAAACAGCCGGACTTGCCATTCGCCGGGAAGCCGAAAGGAACCGCTAGAGCGGCCGCCCGCGAAACAGATAGACGAGTTCGATGAGCAGGATCAGCACTACCGTGACCTCGAGGAAGAAGGCGCGGCTCTGGTTGAACTGGTCGACCATGTAGTTATAGAGCTCTTCCGCGGTCTTGAGCTTTTGCGCCACAAGGTCCTTGTAGTCGGGCACGCCCACCTTTGCCGCGGCCAGCTTGTAGAGGCGCGCGGCAAACATATCGCTGAGGAACTTGATGGCGTTGTCGGCGTGTTCCGTCAGCTCGGCCACGTCAAGCAGCACCGTGTGCAGGCTGGTTGCGGAACGGGCAAGCTGCCAGCGCTTGAACATTCCTCTCTTCAGCTCCAACGAGTCATACACGCCGTCAAGAATGCTCGTCAACAGCTCGTCGTAGTGGCGGAACTCCAGAAGCTGCGAGTTGGCGTATTCGAGAAGTTGAATTGCGGTCTCGGCGCCTGCGCTGCTGTCGTAAAGAAAAGCCGCGTTCCAGCCAATCACCGCCATGTCGTGCGCGTAGTAGGAGATTTGCGAGTGCAGCACCTCGGCGCATTCACCTGGCGACAGCGCCATGCGGTCGCCGCGGACGACCTGGGCAATCTCAAGACTGTGTTCGGCCGTGAGTTCGGCGGCTGTGGGCGTGCCCGCGGCTTCGCGCACGTGAAAAATGAAGTAGTCCTCACTGAGCCAACGGGAATAAGGCTTGACCATGGCGGCGGGAACGCGGTCCAGTTTCTGGCGCACGATGGGCTCCACGCGCGAGGCAAAATCCACATCCCACACCCAGCGGCTGGAGAGATGTGCCAGACTTTCCCAATCGCCCGAAAAGGGTAGCTGATACACGACGCTGACCACGCCGTAGTCGTAGTACTTGATCTCGCCTTCGAGGCGTTCGCCGCTCTCAAGCAGCAGAGGCTCAAGGGGCCCCACAACCGGCGGCCTTTGATAACGAACGTAAGCCGGCGCCGAGTGCTTCATATTCGGCTGCTGCAGGGTGCGGGCGCTCACTGACTGCTGCAAGAGGTCGAGCCGGAGCTCTTCGCACACGTCGAACTGGATCAGCACCAGGACGAAGCCGCTGAGGGAGAACGGAGGCGGAGATGAAGATGCGGAGGACACGTCTTCCCGCATGGTACTCGATTGCCGCGCGCCCGGTGAATTACTGCTGGGCGACGTCAAGCGGCCTGACCATGCTGAGTGGCGCCTCAAGGGTGCCGATGTTGTGGGAGGCACGATCGTAGACGCCGGTGCGCAACCAGTATTGACCCTTGGGAACGTCGATTTCCTGATGAATCTTGACGCCGGAGTCCTGGAAGTCGGCATACTCCTCTGGCGCGGTATCGAAGGTAACCCAGCGGTCGTCGCGGGAGACAACCTGTCCGTAGCGGTCGTAGACGATCAGGCAAAGATTCACCAAACCGTGATGGATACCGTCCTCATCCAAGGTGAAATCCAGGTCCTTGAGATCGATCGAGAAGTCGATTGCGTACCGCGTCACAGGGCCCTTCGCTGCAGGCTTTGCGCCGTCAGGGGCGTCTTGTGCCGCGGGGACGGGCTGGACGAGCGCTTTGTAGACGATCTGCTGGGTCAGCGGCGTTCCCAGCATCATGTACGGCTTGAACGGATCGGTGGCCAGTGGCGCCGGCGGACCCTGTTGCTGCGCGGACGTTGGCGGCTTGGCCTTCGCTGCGGCGGGCTCCGCGATGCGGGCAAAGTATCCGCGGCGGTAGGAGAGCTTGTACTGCCCACCGGCAATCTGCACCCCCACATCGCGGAACGAGCCGTCCATTTTGGTGTTCGTGGGAGTGTAGGAAAAAGTGTAGAAGTTGGAGCTGTGAGAGACGACGCTGTCGATCACATTCCACAGGTCATTTTTGCTGTAAAAGGCTGTGCCGCCTGTCTTTTCGGCCAACAAATCCTCGGTGGCGTAATCGATGTTGCGGGCCATGCTTTCGTTGAGCAGAGCAGTGCCCACCGGGCGGCGGCTGTTGTTTTCGGCGGTGAAATACTCAAAGGCCATCACGCCGCGGGCATCCACCGGGTAAACGGAAACTCGAGCCGTAGCGAGTTGGGCGAAGGTGTCGCGGATGGGGCCTTCAAATCGAGTGTCGACAGCGGTATCGGATCGGCCAAAGGGCATTCCCGCAATGCCATAGGGATTGAGCGGAAAGGAACTGGAGAGCCAGATGAGGTCCTTGCGCCCCGGAAAGCCGCCCAGGAGGGTGGCCAGGTCCTGGAGGGCTTGTAGAGTCCTGAATTCACGATCGTCCAGTTGCCAGGCATTGGTCTCTGACATGAAGTCCTGAAGTGCCGCGACTCCCGGCGATGCGGAGTTCATAGGCCCAAACTGCGACCTTCCATCGAGTGCACTCGACTCGGTGATCTCCTGCGAGGACGGCGTGAGCGGCGAGTTCACCGGCATGGCATTCTTCCTGTACCCCATGGCCGCGGCGAGCACAGCCGGATCGTCGGCGAATCCCTGCACAAAACGCAACCGCGTCGACAAGGTGAAGATCGCGAGGCGTGAGCCGGGCTTCAGGTTCTTTAGATATCTGATGGCGGCCTTACGCACGACCATCTGATCGGCTAGCGGCGTATTCAGCGCATCAAGCAGCAGCACGTTGACGGCAGGAGGGGTGGCGATGGGCGAGAAGTTGCTGAATACATCGGGCGGCAGGGCTGGAAACTCCGGGGTCTTTGCCTGATCCAATGGTGGCGCGCCGGTGTGCTCTTCAAAGAAGGAGATGGTCTGCGGCTTGCCCTGTTCGGTAACGGTGAAGGCGTCCTGTTTGAGGCCGGTGACGGGCGCGCCTTTGTGGTCCGTGACCAGTACATCCACCAGGACCGCCTGGCTGTTGATGCGGAGGGTGGTCTGAGACGCGACGGGCTGGGACTGATTGCTCTGAGCAATCAGCGGGACGACGGTTAACGAATGAACAAGAAGCAGAGTAAGAACAGAAAGCTTCATCGTCGGGCCTTCGTTTGTACCAGAAAGACTACATCAATGACTAGTGGATTGGAGCGGCCGCCGGAGTTGTCGTAGGAACTGGCGGACTTCCATTCGGGTCTGCGGTCTCTACAGGCAGGATACGCATCTCCGTCCGAAACAGGTGATAGTTGTCGAAGACAAGATCGTTGATAGCGGTGACTTTCGGTTCAACGATAGATTTGGGGGTTATTGTGCCGTTATAGAACACAACGCCATGAAACCGGAAGTCCGCCGCCGTTGTAATGGAGATGCTTTTCACAGGACAGATATAGCTCTTTCCTCCAATCTCCACCGGGCTATACTCCACTGCGACATCGGCCCTGTAGATGGGTACGGTCGGATCGAGGTCCGTCTCAACCACCAGCCGAAAGACGGCGCCACTCGTGGGATCGACTGCAATCTCGCCGTGGTATTGCGGAATTCCCTCGAAATCGCGCATCTTTCCGCGATCTCCCATGAAGCAGCAGTACCTCACGGTGTAATTCGATCTGTCCGCGGGCACCAGGTATCGGAAAACCGCCACGGGACCCGCTGGACCCTGCTCCCAATGACTCCAGCCCATCTTGCCTTTGAGAATATCCTCCACCACCACACCAAGCAGTGGTCCGAATTCGCCCCAACTGGTTAAACCAGTCGAGGACGACATGTTGCTCCGCCCCTTCTTTCCACCCGCGGCTTCCACCACCTCCCGGCCGTTCCGGTAGGTCACGCTAGCGCTGAATCTGTCGACGAGACTGAAGCTTCGGTTGGCGAGGGTGACCATTCCGTGAGCCTCGTAGTTCAATTTCCGATTCTCGAACCGGGTGGTCGTCCGCGTCGCAAAGAAATCCGGCAGCTTTGAAACAGTGGCCTCTGCAAAATCTGCGGCTCGGGACATGATCTTGCCCTGGGTGGCCGAATCCGGCCCCGCCTGTGGAAGAATATCCGCTGCGGGAAGATCGAAAAATGCGGAGGCATCGGCAATTGCCCGCAGCACCAGCCGGGATTTATCGCCGGGCAGGCTGGCTTGCAAACGCTCAAGCCGGACCGTACTCAGCCGTTGGGTCAGTTCCAGATCGGCAAGCCGCTGCGCCACTTCTTTGTCTGACTTTCCGTGTGCCGCAGCCACTGCCTGCTCCAGATCATTCACCGTGACCTGATTGGCCGCGAACGCAGGTAAAGCGAGAACTGCCAGCAAGAACATTGTTGCAAGCTTTCGCATTTTGGTCACTCCCAACAGCGGAACATGAGAGACCCTCGACGTGGCTCCGCCGCGACGCTACTTTCGCGCAACCGTGATGGAGGTGAGCGGAATCTCCAGCGTACCCGCCCTGCTGGTGGAAGCATCGTAGACGCCGGTGCGCAGGTAGACATCCCCGGGCGGCGCGTCAAAGTCGAAATGGAACGGTATGCCTGAGCTTTGGGCGAGGGCATTCTGGTCGGGCCGAATGGCGAGCCAAATGGACCGAACCTGCCAGTTCAACGGCTTGCCCTCCTGACTGTAGGCCATGAGAGCGACTTCAATAGTCTGGCGGCGTACACCATCCGGTCCCTGAATGAGATTGAGTCCGTCTGCGGCCAGAAAGAATCGGACGGTATAGCGCGTCAACGGACCGTTGAGGTTGGGATTGTCGCCGGCGTGGGGTGCGTTCGGGGCGGGTTGAGGATTGGACGGCTCGACTTTCACGCGATACCGAAGCTCGGTGAAGCTGGGCATGCCGCGATCCATGAGCGGACGCAGGGGATCCTTGGCGGGCGCGGCTTCGGTGATCCTCAACTCCTTTGGGGTTTGCTCAAAATAACTGTGCCGATAAGCCAGTTTGTACTTGCCATCCACGGTGCGCATCTCGATCTTGCGCTCTCGCCCTATCTCCTTCCGATCGGCGGGTGTGTACGCAATGGTGTAGTAGCGCGAGCCGTTGTCAATCGCTTCGGCCAGCTCCTCCTTCAAGCCATTGCCGTGATAAGCCTTACCACCGGTCGTCTCGGCCCAGGTTTCACTATTGATGTACGCGAATGGGCCTCGAGGAAAAGTTGAGCCGGACGAGTGGCCTTGCGTCGGACCCCCTATGTCCGCATTGGGTGCCATCACTCCGCCTGCATCAATCGGATAGACCGACACCCGCGCTGCGGCAAGAAGGTTCATGGTCTTACGATACTCGTCCTCGTACGGACAACCCCCCATGGAGGAAGTCACGCCAGGGATACAGAGCGGGAACTGTCCGACAAACCAAATCAGGTTCTTTCGTCCCGGAACACGGTTGAGATAGCGCGCAATGGTCTGCAGCGATTCCAGTGTCATCAAGAGCTGCTGGTTGGCTTCGAAGCTTGTCTGCTGCGCCAGAAATTCCTGCAACGCGGCCGCGGAAGCGGCCAGTTGGCTACTCCCCGTATTCGCCGCCATCTCCTGAATCATGCTCGTTAAAGAAGCCTGTGCGTCGGTTTCAGCCGGACTGCCCAGCAGCGGCGATGGCGAAGGGTTGGCAGCCAGCCGGGCTATGGAGGCGCGCAGAAGCGTTGAATCCTGAGTAAATCCCTGAATGATGCGCAGCCGTTCGCTGAGCATGAAAACGCCGGCTCGGATTCCGGGAGGCATCAGCGCGAGATACTTGACCATCTGCAGCCGAACGTATGCCTGGTCCGTCGTAGGGGTGTTCAAGGCATCCATCAACAGCACATTGATTGCTTCATTCGGAGCTACGGCAGGAACGTTGGTAAAGGTGTTGGGCGGAAGAGGCGGAGCTGCCTCCGGTGTACCCGGAGCGGCGGCGAAGTGCGGCTCAAAGAAGTCGATTGCCTGAGGTTTGCCGTTCTCCTTGACTGCAAAGTCTTCCTTGCGCAGGCCGGGCACCACCTGGCCATGCTTGTCCGTCACCACAACATCCACCAGAACGGCCCGGCCATAAATGCGCAGCGTCGCCTCCGGATCGGTGATGACTTGCGCTTTGCTCTGCCCCATTAGCAGAGCAGCCGACAGGAACAAAAGAACCAAGGCAACCGTGGATCGCTTCAAAGGTAAGCCTCTTTCGGAACCCAGAAGACTAACACGATTCTCCCCAACCGTTTTGTGACGAGTTAGGGAGTCTCTGACTAAGTCGATGTTTTGAAAGGGCACGGCTTCAGCCGTGCCGCAAAGGTCGAGAAAACAGCGTGGGCTTTAGCCCCTGAGGGAATGTCAGATCGCAAAAACAAAAAAGGACTTGTTCAGAGTTTCCTCAGTGAGTGCTCAACAGGCCGCGGAAGGTCTCTTTGAAGTCCATTGCAGAAGATAGCTTTCCGCGGGAGCACAATCGTAAAGGTACAGGGAACGCCAAGTTCCCAGCCTGATAGGGGCCTGATCGGTCCGTACCGGTACCCTCCCCCCCTCCTCAATTTGCCAACATCTCGGTCTAACTTAAACAAAATCAACAGGTTACAGCGATAATCCCCGTCGGGCCTAAATGTCAAGTGCTTGATAATAAACACGTTACAGAATTGAAATGCCCCACAATCGGTGCAAAACAACTCAAAAAAGCTGCGGAAAACAGACGTTTTGTACAGTCGTCCACCGGCGTTGCCGACCCGCGAGGGATGAAAAGGGCGTCCTTCGCCTTGGCTTTGTGTTGTTGAGCTTGCAGTTTTGATTCTTTTTAGCTTGAGTTAGCCGGGCTCGATGGCGGTAAGCATGTCCAAGGGACTAACTCACAGTCATGTTGTTCGGTTGAAGGGTACGGACTGAATCCCGTACCCTTCAACCTTGTGAGTTCTTTCGCAGCGTGTAAACGTTGGATCACTTGGCGGCTACATCCAACGGCTTTACCGAGCTTAGCGGGATTTCCATCGTGCCCACCTTATGCGTCGCCTGATCGTAGACGCCGGTGCGCAGCCAGTAATTGCCTTTGGGCACATCAATCTCCGCATGGAGTTGCACACCGGTGTTCTGGAAGACCGCATACACGTCAGGCTTGATGTTCAAGGCAACGCGATGGTCATTGCGGCTGACGACGTTGCCGTAGCGGTCATACACAATGAGGGAGATGTTCAGGTTGCCCTTGTGCAGGCCGTCGGCATCGAGTTTCAGATAGACGTCCTTCAGGTCGATGGCAAAATTTACCGAATACCGGTTAGGGAATCCTTTCGCGGTCGTCTTTTCGTCGGTTGTGGAAGGCGTTTCAGCCTTTGCGGGCAAGAGCTTGATCAATGCCTTGTACAGGATCTGTTCTGACTGCGGCATACCCAGATCCATGAAGGGCAGCAACGGGTCGACGGCACCCGGGTTTTGCGCGGCCAGCTTCTCGACGGCTCGGTTGCGCGTGGCCTGCGCGGCGCCGGGCAGGTCCTCGTCGACGGCATTGTAGCCGTGCCGGAACGAGAGGTTGTATTTGCCGCCCGCGACTTTGACGTCGATGACGCGGAAGGTACCGTCCATCTTTGCATTGGTGGGTGTGTAGGAGACGGTGTAAAAGTCGCCGCTGGAACCGCTGATGTCGCCAATGACCTGGGAGAGGCCGTTGGTACTTTTGAAGGCCTTGCCGCCGGTCTCCTCGGCGAGCCTATCCATGGTGGCATGGGCGGCGTTGCGCTGCATGTCGTCGCCGGCCATCGCGTCGTGTGTGGTGGACATCATCTGGATGTTGTTGGAGATACTCGGGTTGAGCTGGGTCTGGGCCTGATAGAGGTCATACGGAGCGACTCCCCGGGCATAGACAGGGTACAAGGCAACACGGGCGGATGCCAGCATGGCGAGGGTTTTGCCGAGCTCGTCGGCGATCTGGGGATCGACGTTGCCGGAGATGACGAGCGGGAAGGACTCAGAGAACCAGATCACGTTTTTGCGGCCAGGGAAGCTCTCGAGAAAGCTGGCGAGCCGCTGCAGGTTGGCCAGAGTGACGAGAACGCGATCGACTGTGCGGGAATCATCGTTCTCCTGAAAGAACTTGGAGAGTGCGGCGATGGCATCAGCAGATGCCGCGGTGGCGCCGTTGCCCTGCGCAGCGCTCATCATGCCGATTACATTGGCCTGGGCATTGGATTCATCCTGCCCTTTCAGCATGACAGAGGTTTCGACTTCGTTGTTCTTCTTGTTGCCGAGAGCCTTGACCAGAACCGCGGGATCGTCGGTGAATCCCTGGACGAAGTGAAGGCCGAGAGACATGGTGAAGATAGCCATGCGCGAGCCGGGTTTGGCGTTCTTGAGAAACGTCATGGCCTGCTTGTGGACGAAGCTCTGGTTCTCCATGCGCGTGTTGAGTGAATCGAGCAGAAGCACATTCACAGCGGGTGGCGGGGGAAACGGCGAGAAGTTGCTGAAGACGTCGGGGGGGAGCTCGGGGATCTCAACGGGGGCAGTCTGCTGCCCGGCCCGGTGCTCTTCAAAGAAAGAGACCGTCTGCGGCTTGCCCTGCTCGGTGAGGCTGAAGGCATCCTGCTTGAGGCCGGCAACGGGGGCGCCATTATGGTCGGTCACCACCACGTCCACCAGCACCGCGCGGCTGTTGATGCGCAGCGTTGTCCGCGGGTTATCGGGCTCAAGGTTATTGGTTTGACCCATATTGCTTTGAGCCAGCAACGGGGTGACAATCATCAACTCAGCGAGAACCAAGGAAAAAATAGAGCGCTTCAATGGGAGTCTCCTTCGGCAAACGAAAGGCTAACACGGCGTTCCGGGCACCTCTGGCACGCCACTGGGAGTGAATGGGCCTATAACGCTTTAGACCCAGCAACTGTATGACTGTTTCGGTCGGCTGCGATAAACTTCGTCTTTTCTTGAACTTTGGTGCTTTGGTTTGCGGGAGTTCCGATCGCGGAAATCGCGTATGGAGAGGTTAGGACTCCCAACGCGCGAAGCCATGTGGTGGGAAACTTGCGGATGTTTTGAGTGTTTTTATGTGATGCACGTCATAAAAATCCGGGGCGTACCCCCATCAACTGTGACGACGCTCACAGCCGGTCGTGTTTCATGTTACGTACCGTCGTTTTCGTCAGCCGGCGAAATCTTCTCATCGTGAATCCCCGAGGGGGCTTCGCCGTCACCTGCACAGCAAGCGAGGTAGGCATGGGTCTCTCTATTTGGCAATCGATGCAGCAGAAAGGCTATAGCCGGCGGGACTTTCTTCAGTTCTGCGGTGCGGCCGCCGCGGCAGCCGGGCTGAACCAAACCGGCATGGCCCAGGTGGTTTCAGCCTTCGAGAAAAAAGAAAAACCTGCCGTGGTGTGGATGCACTTTCAGGAGTGCACCTGCTGCAGCGAGTCGTTTTTGCGGGCCTCGCACCCGATTGTGGCCGACGTTCTGCTGGACGTGCTCTCGCTGAACTATACCGAAACACTGATGGCGGCTTCCGGGTTCCAGGCGGAGAAGAGCCTGAACGACACCATTGCGAACAACAAGGGCAAGTACATCGTGCTGGTGGAGGGCGCCGTGCCGACCCACGATGGCGGCGTCTACTGCATGATCGGCGGCAAGAC
>PLXP01000070.1 GCA_003151435.1 Acidobacteriaceae bacterium | reverse complement strand
GCTTTGCCGGGGGATATTTACTCGCGTGGCGCTTGATCCATGTCAACAAAGTTCTCGAGAACCCGATCTGGAGAATCTCGGCTTCCACGACTTGCCACTCTTAAATCGGTCTTTTGCCTCGACTCTGAAACGCTGGTCCTCTTCCCCACACTATTCCAATGGATGCCCGAACTGAGCCGGACTGTCAAAGGTGACACGATCCGGCGAGTAGCGAATGGACCGTGTCCCCACGGTTCAAACGCTGAGTCGTGTTCGGCGCTCAAGCCTTGGTTCAATGTTACGAAATCGAGAGGAATTCATATGACTCCCCAAAAAGGAAATCCCGTCGCCCCAATGACACCGACGCCGTTCGAGCCTATCTCGATTGGCAAGTTGCCGCCTGAAGTAGCCCGCCAAAACTTCCACGCGCTCCTTCTGGCCAACCCGAACTTCTTCGGCAACATCGCGGAAAGCCCGTTCAAGCCAGTCCTCAGCATTCTGGGAAACACTGAATACGAAAGCATCGGCTGCGTCGGATATAACCCGCAGCTCGAGCAGCTTCGCGCCACCATCAATATCAAGCAGACTGGCGGATATTCGGGTGGTATCTGCTCCACCGGCTCTGAAGAATATGTGCGCTTCTATCTCTCTTACGATGGCGGCTCAACCTGGCAGGATCAGGGAATGAAAGCCGTCAACGTATTCGACGTGCCCGGTCCCAAGCCGCTCGAATATGCTGTCTTGCTTCAGATCAGCCCGGTCGAGAGGTTCTGCTTCATCCAGAATCTACCCAAGGTGCGCGCCATTCTTTCGTGGAATTCTCCGCCGCCCGCCAATGCGCCGGCCTGGACTCCCGTGTGGGGCGATGTGGTGGACGCGCAGATTCAGATTCAGGGCTTCGACATCATCTTGTTGAGCACGCTGCTGACAGAAGCCCAAATCGTATTGCCCGCGGAGATTGCGCAGGCCGTCAACCTTGACCAGCCGGTCGAGGTGGCCACTCCCAATAACCTGAGCCCTGTCGATTTGCACCAGCTCTATGCAAAAACGACTGTGCCGCAGCACCGCTACCTGGCATCGGCCCTTGCGTCGGCCGTGGGTACGCCCGCGCTGGCGAGCATTGCCAGGGCGTCGATCTCAGAGCAGATGCTCACCAAGGCGTCCGCGTCGTTTGGCGGAATCTCCGACATCGACCTGACGAACCTGGTTCAGGAGTGGCTCAACACGAACGGCAACACAACATATGAGCAGCTCGACTGCGTGGGGCTCGACACGAATACCAGCCAGTTGACCGGCATCCTCGAAGTCAAGCAGGGCAGTGGCTATTCGGGTGGTCCATGCACGGCCGGCAGCAAAGAATTTGTCGCCTTCTGGGTGGACTGGGGCTCGGGGTGGGAGTACGCCGGGACAACGTCAGTCGTAGTGCACGATTACAGCATCATGGCCCCGGCAACTCTGGAGTACAACGTATTCCTGCCTGTCGATCTGGTGTCGCACGCCAAGCCGTGCTATGAAGGACCCAGAACCGCCAAGGTTCGCGCGGTGCTCTCGTGGAACATACCGCCGTCCACAACCAATCCCTATGCGCCGGTGGTTTGGGGCAACAGCCGCGAAGGTCTCATCCTGATTCCTCCGGGCGAGATCATCGGCACAGGCCAGCAGGTTCCGGTGCTCAGCGCGGTGGGCGATGTGGAAACGACCAAGATCGGTTCCAATGGCCGCATCACCAATGCCGTCACAGTCACCACGGGCGTGCATTACGTGGATGCTCCCTTCGGCGGCAGAATCACGCTTGCCGGGCAGATCTCGAATCCGGCGCCCGGACTGAAGTACCGCATCATGAAGGCGCCGCACGGCACTTCGGCCTTCACGCCGGTGGTCAACGAACCCGCTGGACTGACTCTGACCATCAACACCTTCAGCGGTGGAGTGTGGACCCAGAACGACCAGACCTTCCATGCGGACGTGAATGGCTACTACTCCTATCAGGACTACTCGCCGGATCACTTCGTCGAGGGGCAGCTGATGGGCGTATGGAACACGAATGCGGCCGACACCGGCTACGCCTATGACCTGCGCGTCGACCTCGACGGGGCGCCGGGGCCCGATATCCAGAGCAATGTGGTCACGGTGCTGGTGAACAACGAAACACCCACTGCCACCCTGACGCCGACCTTTGGCGAATGCGGCAAACTCGCTCCGGGAGACAGCATCAACGGCGTATTCACCGCGACGGCAACCGATTTCGGCTCCTTCGGCTTCACCATTCTGCCTCCAGGGCCCGCAAATGGAGTGCTGCCTGTGCCGCCTTCCGGAGTTTCTCTGAAGCTCGGCGGCTCCATTGCCGACCCCGGCGTGGTCAATGAGGCTTTCACGCTCAATACCACGGGAATGGACCCCTGCGGGTACTCGCTCACTCTCGGCGTCTGGGATCGCACCAACGTCAACAGCGGCCAAACCAGCAACTACTTCCAAAGCTCGGTTGGTTTTTGCCTGCAGATCGGCGCCTGACGAATCCAGCCGCCCTAACCCAAGCAGACGGGGTTTGCCGAACCTGGCAGACTCCGTCTCGGCGTCACACCTCCGCGGAGCGGTATCAGGATGCACGAAAACACGACAATCTGGCGCTTTATCCTCTCCGCGCTTGCAGTCTGGCGGCTTACCCATCTTCTCGCAGAAGAAGATGGCCCCTGGGACCTGATCGTTCGTCTCCGCACCAAGCTAGGAGCGGGGATTCTCGGCCGCCTGATGGATTGCTTCTTTTGTCTCAGCCTCTGGCTCTCTCTTCCCATTGCGATCTGGCTCAGCAATGGCTGGATCGGACTGCTTCTCCACTGGCAGGCCCTCTCCGGAGCGGCCTGCCTGCTGGAGAAGATCACCGGCAGGCGCGAACCGGCGTTTTCCCCCATCCCGACTTTTGAAGGAGACCTACCATGTGCTGTGGTCAAAAACGAGACGCAATGAGGGCTGATGGGACTCTCGATTCCACGGCCGTCAAGCTGCGATACAACGGGCAATTCTCCGTGCAGGTCCGGGGAGCGGTCACCGGCAGGGTCTATCAGTTTCCGAAGCAGAACCCGGTGCAGCCCGTCGATCCGCGCGACGCCGCTGCCTTGATGCAAACGCGCATGTTCAGGCAGGTCCGATGACTCCCGCGCCTATCCTGCAACAGGGCTCCGGCGCGCAGCGGCATGCGCGCCCGTCCGCCCGCGAACGCCGGCCTCGTCCTTCGCAACCCGCGTCGATGCTATACTTGCGTCCACTCGGGTACGCGGAGATTGAATTGCAATTTCACTCATTCGATGCCAGTTACATCGAAAGTCTCCGCGCTGGAGACCTTCAAACGCAGGAGCACTTCGTCTCCTATTTCACCGCGCTGCTTCACCTCAAGCTGCGTTCGAAGCTCAAGTCTCCGCAAGCCATTGAGGACGTGCGCCAGGAGACCTTCGCCCGAGTGCTGACTTCGCTCCGCAAGGAAGGCACATTGCGCCAGGCTGCGAGCCTCGGATCCTTCGTCAACACGGTGTGTAACAACGTTCTCTTCGAGCATTACCGCTCTTCCTCCCGCAGCCAGTCGCTCGACGATGAGGGGCAGCCGGAGCCTCACGCCACCGGCGCTGACGCCCTCGGCATCGTCGCCAGCCGCCAGCTCAAGACCAAAGTTCGCGAGATTCTGCTCGACCTGCCGGCGCGGGATCGATCGCTTTTGACCGCCGTCTTCCTTGACGAACGCGATCGGGATGAAGTCTGTCGCGAATTCGGCGTGGACCGGGAGTATCTACGCGTTCTGCTTTTCCGCGCCAAACAGGAATTCAAAATCGAATATCTGAAACGCGTCGGCACGGGATTTTATGCGGGTCAAGCTTGAAACGGTTGGGCAGCCGGAGCCACTATCTCTCGTAGTGGACTCCATGAGGAATTGGACCAATGGATCACACTGAAGCGGTTCAACAGATGGCGGCGGAACGATATCTCCTCGATGAGCTGACGCCTGAGCTCCGCGAATCCTTTGAACAGCACGTCTTCGATTGTCCGGAGTGCGCCATGGATCTTCGCGCCGGAGCCGCATTTGTTGAGGAGGCCAAAGCGCAACTCCCCGCTCTCCCAGTGTCTTCCCCGGCCACCCCGTCGCCGGTGCCCGCCAGTCCGGGGGCTAAAAAGCCGAAGTGGTCGTTCTGGTGGCAGCCCGCTTTCGCTGTGCCCATGTTCGCCATGCTGCTTGCCGTCATCGCATACCAGAACGTTGCCATGATTCCATCGCTGCGTTCGGCCGCCAGTGAACCCCGCCTCGTTCCCTCGGTTTCGGTCCATACGGGAACCCGGAGCGCGGCTCACACTCCGGTAACGGCTGACCCCGGCCAGGGCGCCGTTGTTCTGATTGACACGCCGCAAAATTTTGCCTATACAGCCTACGCATTCGAGTTGTACGATCCTCAGGGCAAGCGGTTCTGGGCTCGCACCTTTCCCGTTTCTGACGAGAGCAGCAGTTCAAGCGGAACACTCTCGCTCTTCATCCCGGGCTCAAACCTGCAACAAGGTTCCTATACCCTTGCCATCCTGGGCATCACTCCCCAGGGCGAACGCACCAGAATCGATCAGCGAATTCTGGATATTCATTTTGACGAAAAGAAGTAGACCTATCTTGATTGAAAGAGGCTGTGAACTGCCATGGCTGGTGAATCGAAGAGAGTACACACCTATCACGCTGAAGCCAGTGTCCTTTCTGGCAACTTGACTCTGCCGCTCGAACAGGACATCAAGCCTCAGGCCTATGCCAAACTACCCGGCGAGGGCGGATACCTGTCCCAGCGCCCGTGCAGTTACCGTCTGGAAGGCGTAATCTCCATCGGCTCAGCCTATACCCAGGTCGGGGGCAATCCTGACCCCAAGCCCGGCCATGGGTGGAGCACGCTGTGTACGTCTGTGGTGGAAGATCTCAACGTAATGGATGTGGTTACCGCGGACCGGGTCGTCGCGCAGATTTCCACGGAACATCCGCTCGAGGGCTACGTGCCCACGGTGACTTTTCTCGGCACCCGCTTTGAGAATCTCCGCATCGCCGGCCACCCCGTCAAACTCGATCTCGACCCCAACATCCTCGGTGCCAAACCCGCCAGCGATGCGCCTTACACCAGCGATCCGGGCTTCATTTCGAGGGTCTCCAGCCAATATCAGCGCATTGCCTCGCAACAGAATGTTCCCGCCGACCTGGCTGAACGTTACAATCGACTTCCATCGACTTCCGAAAACCAGGAGTCCATTGAATGCTCGTTGGTGCATCATGCGGATGGTTCCTACCCCGGCCGTTCCTTTGGGCACGTCATCGACGTCCCCAACTTCGGGCGAATCCATCTTGCAGTTTTGCGTTTGGAACACTCGGACTTCCAACAGGGCACCCCTCAGCAGACCGTCTTCCACCTGACAATGATGAAGCTCCACATGGGCTGCGTCGCGGCTGGAACAGCAGACGTCGCCGACTTGACAACCAACGGACGAACAAAACCGTAGTTATAGTTGTTGTCTTCCTCGCGTTGCTCGTGCCACTTAGCGGAGACTCCACCCGCTCCGCGACCGCCGAATTCGATCGCGTCTCGCTGCTGTTTCAACACGGTGACCTGTTGGCCAGCCAGGAGTCAGGCGCAGCTCTCGCAAGCCGCTATCAAACAGCAAATCCGGAATGGTCCGCACGATTTCGAATCCTGTCAGCCAGATCGGCGGCGTGGCGCGGGATGAACCCAGAGGTCTTGCGCGAGCTCTCGTCTCCATTCCCCACCGTCGACGATTCTGAAGTCGTCATACAGCGGCTGTCGTTGATGGGCTTGGCTCACGCGCACCTGCACGAATTCGATCAGGCGACGCAGGACGTTGAAAAGGCGCAGTCCATCTGCTCATCGCGCGACGAGAGCGCCTGCGGAGAGTTGTTGCGCGCGCGTGGAGGTTTCGCAGTCGAACGCGGCCAATTCCGTGAAGCATACGACCTCTTTTTGAAGAGCTTGTCTTCCGCTCGCAAATTCAATCGACCTTGGGACGAGGCAGCCGCCTTGATGAATCTCGGCGCAATCAATCTAAGGCAGGAAGAGTTCGACGAGGCGATTGATCGTCTGAGGGCGGCGAACGTCATCGCCAGCGAACTCGATGCGCGCGACATTCTCGTGAATATCGCCGGAAACATGGGCTGGGCGTACTTCAGACTCGGCGATTCAGAACGAGCTTTGGAGATGTTCAAAGAGGCTGAACAGCGCGCCACTGCGTTAGGCGACGTGGGCGATGCCGTAGGATGGCTGACCACTGCCGGCGACGTCTACGAGAGCACGAGCGACTTCAACCGTGCCACTCGCTCCTACAGTCACGCACTCGACCTTGCGATGGGGATCGATAGCAAGGAGGACATCGTTAACACCCTTGAAGATCTCGCCCACGTGTCAATCGAGGCCGGAAACCTCCAGGACGCTACAGCATATGTTGAGCAAGTGATGCCGCTGGTGCGGACTAACGGCAACCCGCTCGACGCGTTGGATGTGTCACTAGCTCAAGGCAGAATCGCGGCGGCTCAACGTCAGGACCAAAAAGCGGAAACCATCTTCCGCACCATCGAGAACAACCCTTCAAGTCAATCCACCATGCGTCTAAGCGCCGAACACGAATTGGCCCGTTTATATGATTCGCAAGGCATCGCGACTGCCGCGGATGGCATGTACAAGACTTCACTAACGACTTTTGAATCGGCACGCGCCCAGCTCAAGACCGAAGCATCTTACCTTCCGTTTCTTGCCAACGCCACCCGCATCTATGACGACTACATCCACTTCCTCGTGGTGCACGGTAAGCACGATGAAGCTCTCGTATTCGCCGACAGAAGCCGTGCCCGAACGCTGGCACAGGGTCTCGGCCTGGACACAAACATCCAGGCCTTCAAACACGCCGCTTTTCATCCCGGTGCCATCGCTCAAAAGACCGGCGCAACGCTGCTCTTTTACTGGCTGGGCGAAAAGCAATCGTATCTCTGGGCAATCACCTCCACCAGGACTGCGCTCTTCCCGCTTCCCGCACGGCGCGAAATCGCGGCCATGGTCGAGCGCTACCGCAACGCCGTGTCTCATCTGGATGACACGCTCGAATCCGGAAACGAAGACGGGCTCGCCCTCTATCGCACACTCATCGCACCGGCCGGCCACCTTATCCGGCCCGGATCGCAAGTCGTTATCCTGAGCGACGGGGCACTCAGCCAGCTCAATTTTGAAACCCTGATCGTACCCGGCCCAACCCCTCACTACTTCATCGACGATGCAACCCTCATCTCCGCACCGTCCCTTTACATGCTCGCTTCTGCCAAGCCGTCTCCGCGCGGTGGCCACAAGCTGCTGCTGCTCGGCGACCCGATCTCGGCCGACCCGGACTACCCTGAGCTGTCCATGGCGGCTCTCGAGACGCAGCAAATCGAGCGCCACTTCGCCGCTGCGGATAAAACAATCTTCGCGCGCCGACAGGCAAATCCCGCGGTTTACCTGGCCAGCACACCGCAGCAGTACTCTTACATCCACTTCGTTGCGCATGGCTTTGCCAGCCGCATGGACCCGCTTGATTCGGCCATCATCCTCTCTCGCTCGTCCGCCGCCGAGGACTCGTTCAAACTCTATGCACGGGAGATCATCCAGCACCCCATCCACGCGCGCCTCGTCACCATCTCGGCATGCTCCGGAAGCGGTTCCCGGTCCTATGTGGGCGAGGGCATGGTGGGGCTCTCGTGGGCATTTTTGCGTGCCGGTGCGCACAACGCAATCGGCGCCCTGTGGGAGGTAAGCGACGATTCAACCCCGCGCATGATGGACGCTCTCTACCAGGGTCTCGAGGACGGCATGTCACCCAGCGCCGCGCTACGCCAGGCTAAACTCACGCTGCTTCACTCGCGGGGAAGCTTTCGCCGGCCGTTCTACTGGGCATCGTTCCAGATTTACGTAGGCCTTTGACTCTGCAATTCACGCCCACCCGGTTTGCGAATCACTTTCTTGACTTCATGCGAAAATCCAACGTTCTTTGAAACGCAAATCGACCTCCGCGCACAATCCCCTAGTTGCGAATTTCCAGGGGGCTCGATGGAATTCTGGCTCGGAGTATCCCGCGAAGCGGCGGTGATTGTCGTTCCAATTCTGTATTTCATCGGTGCTTTGGCTTCGAGTGGAAAGAGGTCTGCCGCCGATCACGGAAGATCGCAACAGCATCGCCCATCAGATTCCCGCCGAACATTCTGAAGGTGATTATCGAGCCCGCGGATCGCTCCTCGATTGTGTGCGTCCAGGAAGGCTGGCATGATCAGTGGGTGCAAGTCCCATCGGGGTAAGAGTCCAAGCCCCGTAGCTTGAATGGCAGGAAGGAAGGAAACTGAACATCCTGAAGCCCATTGACAAAGCCATCTACAAGGATGGTGAGCGAGTCGCCGGGNNACTGGAGAAACCCTCCTCGCCCCGTCGAGAAATCGGCGGAGCAGGGAAGCCGTATAACCGGTGACCCCGGGAAGTCGGTGGAAGGCGAGAGGGATTCGGCTGGGTCTGTAGTAGCGAAGAAGCGGAGTAATGTCCGCGGAGCAAAGAGGCCCTGCTGTTTGTAACGGCTCTAACAAAAAGGGAGGCACGGGTACGATGACAAAACCGCCCATCAGTTTGCAGGACCTGAGAAGGAGTCTATATGTCAAGGCGAAGGCAGAACCGTCTTGGCGTTTCTGGGGACTATGCGTTCACGTCTGCAAGATGGAAACTTTGCGGGAAGCCTACCAGATGGCGAAAAGTAATAACGGGGCTCCGGGTATTGACGGGGTCACGTTCGAAGCCATTGAGGAAAGCGGATCNNATTCCTTCAATCCGTGATCGCGTGGTCCAGGGGGCGTTAAAGCTCATCCTGGAGCCGATCTTCGAAGCTGACTTCCAAGCGGGGTCGTATGGATATCGACCAAAGCGGACGGCGCATGAAGCCGTAGCCCGAGTAGCCCGAGCGATCGTCGAAGAGAAGACGCGCATCATCGATCTGGATCTTGCCTCCTATACATCCGCGCATAATTAAA
>PLXP01000133.1 GCA_003151435.1 Acidobacteriaceae bacterium | reverse complement strand
ACAGGAGAAGCAGCAACAGCAACACAACCAGCATATGCATCAGCAGCATAACCATCAGCAGATGCAGCAACAGCACCAACAGCAGGTGCAACACAACGCACCGGCCCCGCGTCCGGCACCGCAGCCGCAGCGCGCTCAACCGCAGCCGGCGCCCCAACAGCCGCATCCGCAGCCGCAGCGCACAGAGCCTGCGCGTCCGGCTCCCCATCCGCAGCCTCAAGCGCAACAGAAACCCACGCCGGAGCACAGGGCCAACCCGCAAGAGAAAAGGCCTCAGTAGCCTCCGCTAACCTAGCCCCAAAACGTGCGGCCTCTGATTCACCACCCGAACCCGGACGGCAATCAGGGGCCGCACTCACCAGACGCGCTTCTCCACTCCAGCAAGCCTGAGGATCTTTGCATCTTCAACCCGTCCAAAAACCGGCAGGTTGCATAAGCCGCCAGTGCGTGCGGCGGGTCCGGACTATCCTGTCACGGTGGTTGAGACAGCCCTGCCGAATAGCAGGAGCCGGTTCTTCAGAACCACACCCATCCGGCGATTTTGCCATTGGATCGGGCTTCGCGAAGCACGTATACTAGCACCATGTCGATCGTGCGCAACATCGCCGGCATCGCCAAGGGCATGAGCATCACCTTCGGGGAGATGCTGCAGCCAACCCAGGTGGAGAATTATCCCGACGGTCCCGGCCCCCTGCACGGCGCCAAGTTCGAGCAGCGCTTTCGCGGCGCTCACGTGCTGCAGCGCGATGAAAACGGCCTGGAAAAATGCGTCGCCTGTTTCCTCTGCGCCGCCGCCTGCCCGTCCAATTGCATCTTCATCGAGGCCGCTGACAACACCGCCGAGCAGCGCATCTCGTCTTCAGAGCGCTACGCCAAGATCTACAACATCGACTACAACCGCTGCATCTTCTGCGGTTACTGCGTAGAAGCCTGCCCGACCGACGCCATCACCCACGGCCATGGCTTCGAGCTGGCCACGCTGAACGCCACCAACCTGGTGATGCGCAAGGAAGATATGCTGGTACCGCTGGAAGCCCTCACACCCGCCAAGTAGAAAAAGGGCCGGGTTCTCCGGCCCCCATCGTCCTTTGCAGCCCTCCGATCCCCTTAGGCGGCTTTCATCTTGAGTGACCCTGGCCGTTTTCAACTCACAGCTATGAACCGCCGATAGTAATATTGTGACGCAGAAAAAACTGGCATGCTCTGCGGCCTAATACGAGGCTTCGGCTTTTGTGCGTGTCTCGCCGCGTCGCTTTGCTCAAGGAGGTGCCCCAATGCGGTTGTTGCGCTTGATTGCATTGTTCTGCGCCCCGATTCTGCTATGCGCCGCAGGCGCGGCACAGGAGTCCAAAACCCACGAGCTACCGCTGCGCACCCTCACCACCGTACACGAAGCCCACGATATCCCCCTTGAACAGGCTGCCCGGGAATATCCCGTTCGGCTCCGCGGAGTGGTCACTTATTACGATCCCTACGTCGATCCCAGGCACGCGGCGCTCTTCGTGCATGATTCGACAGGCAGCATCTTCATCGGACTTCCGTCTCGTCCGATTCTTACCTTGCCGGCTGGAACCCTGGTGGAAGTTGTGGGCACCACTGGAACAGGAGACTACGCACCACTCATCCTCCATGGCAAGGTGAAGATCATCGGCAAATCCAACCTGCCCCAAAACGCTCCCCGGCCCACAATGGCCGAACTGATTTCCGGGAGCCAGGACGGGCAATGGGTTGAGATCGAAGGAATGGTCCATTCCGTGCATCTCGAACCCACGAACATAACCCTGGAACTGGCGACTACCGGTGGACCAATATCCGCTACTGCCCCCTCGGAATCGGGACAGGACTATGACTCGCTCGTCGACGCCATTGTGCAGATCCGTGGTAATGCCGTTCCGGTCTTCAATAGCAGTCGTCAGATGGTCGGTGCCCGTGTCTTGTTTCCGTCAGTGCACGAACTCAAGGTGGTGCAACCGGCGCCCTCTGATCCCTATGCCACACCGGCCATCCCGGCTTCCGACCTGCTGCGCTTCTCGCCGGGGGTGATCCTGCGGCACCGTGCACACATCCAGGGCAGGGTGACGCTCCATTGGCCGGGCCGCATGCTGTGCATACAGGAAGCCACTGACGGCTTGTGCATGCAGAGTCCAAAGCTCGATCAGGTCCGTACAGGGCAGATGGTTGACGTTGTCGGCTTTCCCGCCATCAGCGACTTTAAAGCCACCTTCGAAAATGCCTCCTTCCGCGTGACTGAGGGAACCGCAACTCCAACTGCGGCTAACGTCACCATCCAACAGGCATTCCTTGGAGATCATGATCGAGAACTGGTCCAGATCGAGGGCGAGCTGATCGGCCGAGACCGTGCTGCAGGCGACCTCACGCTCATAATTCGTTCCGGCGGATTTCTATTCTCCGCGATCCTCCCCAAGGACTCTGGCGGCGCCGGATTGCTTCCCTGGAAAGACGGCAGCATCGTCCGCATCACCGGCGTCTGCAGCGTCCGAATGGACCCAAAGACCACGGGCCAGGGGTCAGGTTCGGTACAGCCCGGATCAGTCGACATCCTGCTCCGCTCCCTCGATGACGTCGTAGTCCTGCACGCACCGTCATGGTGGACGACGCGCAATGCCGTAGCTGTCCTATCTACCGTCGGACTCTCTGCCCTTGTCGCCTTTGCATGGGTCGTAGTTCTGCGGCGTCGTGTGGAGCAGCAGACACTGGCCATCCGCCGCAGCGAAGAACGCCTGCGCCATTTGTCGCAACACGACGTCCTCACCGGCCTTCCCAACCGCTTCCTGCTCAATGATCGCCTCGACATGGCATTGAAGCGCACGGGCCGGTTCGACTTCAACCTTGGATTGCTGATGGTCGACCTAGACGGATTCAAGGAGGTAAACGATACGCTGGGCCATCAAGCCGGAGACCAGGTGTTATGCGAAGTTGCGAACCGCATTAGCCGCACCGTTCGCCAGACTGACACCGTTGCGCGGCTTGGAGGCGACGAGTTCATCGTTCTGCTGCCTGACCTCCGCCAAGCCTCCGAAGCCGAAACCATCGCCGCAAAGATCGTTGCAGCCATCGCGGAACCCATCGACGTAGGAAGCGCAACAGTTCCCGTTTCTGCCAGCGTAGGCGTTTGCACCTCTCCGGAACAGGGTGGGGATGCGGAGAAGCTGTTGCAGTGTGTTGACTCGGCCATGTACGGCGCCAAGGCCTGCGGCAAGAACACTTACCAGGTCTATCGAGCCAAAACAGGAAAATCCCCGGCGACTTCAGGCTAGGCACCGCGGTGCCCGGGCCCGCCTCATTGCCAGCAAGCCTCAATACTCAAATAGCCTTGTCACGTTATCCTAAGTACATTGCCGCTTTCCTCATGTCTTGATACGACAGAATGCGGCTTGGGGGCACTTTGGCTGATTTCCTTCAAGAACTGAAACTGCGCGTGCTGGTTTATGACGGCGCGATGGGCACAAATGTGCAGAAACACAACCTCACCCCTGAAGACTTCTGGGGCAAGGAAGGGTGCAACGAACTGCTGGTCCTCTCACGGCCTGACGTCATTCGCTCGGTTCACGCCGCTTTTCTTCAGGTTGGCTGCGATGTTATCGAGACCGACAGCTTCGGCTCCACCGATATCGTGCTCGCCGAATACGATCTGCAGGACCGCACCCGGGAGCTGAACATCGCCGCCGCACGCCTGGCCCGCGAAGTTGCC
Organism: Acidobacteriaceae bacterium; assembly: GCA_003151435.1. Classification (GTDB taxonomy): domain Bacteria; phylum Acidobacteriota; class Terriglobia; order Terriglobales; family Acidobacteriaceae; genus Telmatobacter. The sequence goes on along the minus strand of PLXP01000133.1, from coordinate 32,189 downwards.
GACGAATACTCCACACCAGAGAAACCGCGTTTCGTCGCCGGCTCCATGGGACCCACCACCAAGCTGCCGTCGCTGGGCCACATCGGCTACGACGCCATGGCCGCGTCCTACCGCCAGCAGGCCGAGGCGCTCATCGAGGGCGGCGTCGACGTGCTCCTCATCGAAACCTGCCAGGACCTCCTCCAGGCCAAGATCGCTATCGCCGCCTGCCAGGACGCCATTCGCGACGCGCGCGAAGGCAAGATCCCATCGACCGGCCGCAACGTTGCTCTTCAGGTCCAGATCACCCTCGAAGCCACCGGCACCATGCTTCTTGGCTCGGAGATCGGCGCGGCGCTCGCCGTCCTCGAAAGCTTCCAGCCCGACGTCATCGGCCTCAACTGCGCCACCGGCCCGGCGGAGATGAACGACGCCGTTCGCTTCCTCTGCCAGAACGCCACGGTCCCCATCAGCGTGCTGCCCAACGCCGGCCTGCCTCAGAACGAGGGCGGCCACGCCGTCTACAAGCTCACCCCGGCGGAACTCGGCGCCTTCCATCGGCGCTTCGTCACCGAATACGGCGTCCAGGTTGTGGGAGGCTGCTGCGGCACCACGCCCGAGCATCTTCGCGCCGTTGTGGAAGCCGTGGCCGACGCCACGCCCGCGCCGCGCCACGTTCAGCCGCAATCGGTGGCGGCCAGTGCCTTCTCAGCCCAGCCTCTCGAAGCCGATGCACAGCCCATCGTCATCGCCGAGGAGATGAACACCACCACCCGCCTCGAGCACTTCCGAAACATGGTGCGCGCCGAAGACTACGACGGCATTCTCGCCCTCGCCAAACGCCTCGTCGCCGAGGGCTCGCAGATGCTCGATCTCTGCTGCGCCATCGTCGGCGAAGACGAGGTGGCTTATATGAACGCGGTGCTCGAGAAGATTGCCACACGGGTTACAGCGCCCATTCTCGTCGACTCCACGGAGGCCAACGTCATTGAGGAAGCGCTCAAGCGCATTCCCGGCAAGCCCATCATCAACTCCATCAACCTTGAAGACGGCGAGAAGCGCACCAGCGTCGTGCTGCCCATGGCTCGCCGTTACGGCGCAGCCGTCATCGCGCTCACCATCGACGAGCAGGGCATGGCGCTCACCGCCGACCGCAAGGTGGCCATCGCGCATCGCATTCACGATCTGGCCGTCAACAAGTACGGCATGCGCCCTGAGGATCTGATCTTCGATGCCCTCACGCTGCCTATCTCAACCGGCCAGGAAGAATATCGCTCCGCCGGCGTGGAAACGCTTGAGGCCGTGCGCCGCATCAAGCAGGAACTGCCGCGCTGCCGCACCGTGCTCGGCGTCTCCAACATTTCTTTTGGTCTGAATGCGTACGCGCGCCGCGTGCTCAACAGCGTCTTCCTCAAGGAAGCCGCCGATCGCGGCCTCGACGCCGCCATCGTCAACTACACCAAGATTTACCCGCTCTACAAGATTCCTGAAGTCGAAGTGGAACTGGCGCGCAAGCTCATCTTCCAGGCGGCCGACGAGAGCGGCAGCGAACCCCTGCAAAACTACATGGCCCACTTCACGAGCATCGGCAAGGGCGCCATCCAGGAAGAGGAAGTCGCGCTCGAAAATCTCTCGCAGGGCGAAAAGCTCAAACAGCTCATCATCCGCGGCGAACGCACCATCGGCCTGGGCGATGAGAAGCAGACGCTCGAGCAAGCCCTCGAAGCCGCGCTCACTACGTACACTCCGCTCGACCTCATCAACACCGTGCTGCTCGATGGCATGAAGACCGTCGGCGACCTGTTCGGCGCGCGCAAGATGCAACTGCCCTCGGTGCTCGATTCCGCCGGCGTCATGAAGGCGGCGGTCGCCTACCTTGAGCCCAGGATGGAGAAGTCCGATGGCGGCGGCAAAGGCACCATGGTGCTCGCGACCGTCAAGGGAGACGTGCATGACATCGGCAAGAACCTCGTGGACATCATCCTCTCCAACAACGGCTACCGCGTTATCAACCTCGGCATCAAGCAGCCGTCAGATGCCATCATCAACGCCGCGCGCGAAATCGGAGCCGACGCCATCGGCCTCAGCGGACTGCTGGTCAAGTCCACGCTTGAAATGAAGTATGTGCTGCAAGACCTGGAGCGGCTCGGCATGACTACACCGGTAGTCTGCGGCGGCGCCGCGCTCACCCGCAAATATGTTGAAGACGATCTACGCAAGGAGTACAAAGGCCCGGTCTTTTACGCCGAAGACGCCTTCGCCGGCTTGCACGTCATGTCCGATCTCACGTCGAACGATGAAGAAGTCCGCGAGCAGCGAGAGACCGAAGGAAAAATCGTGAAGGCGTTTGCGCGCGGCAAATCCGCTGATACCGCCGAGCTCACCCTCGTCCAGCTCACTACCGAAGGCCACTCGCCGACCGTCACCCGCGTGACTTCCATTCCCGAGCCGCCCTACCTGGGCCCGCGCGTCTATCGTGACTACAATCTCGACGACGTGTTCCCTTACATCAACGAAACCGCGCTCTTCAAAAATCAGTGGCAGCTCAAGACCGCGGCGCAGACTGATTACCTCCGCCTCGTCGAAGAGAAATATCGCCCCATCCTGAAAGAACTGCAGCAGGAAGTAAAAGTTGCGGGCTGGTTTGAGCCGCGCAGCATCATCGGCTTCTATCCCGCGGCCAGCGAGGGCGACGACCTCATCATCTTCGATCCTGAAGATCCGAAGCACGAACTCGAGCGCATCACCTTCCCGCGCCAGGCGCAGGGCCGCCGCCTCTCCATCTCCGATTACTTCGAACCGGTGTCCGCCGCCAAGCGCGACGTGGTGGGTTTCTCCATCGTCACTATCGGCAGCGAGGCCAGCGTGCAGACGCATAAGCTCTTCGAGGCGGGCGATTTCACCAAGTACCTCTACCTCCACGGCCTCTCCGTCGAAACCGCCGAAGCTCTCGCCGAACTGGCCCACAAGCAGGCGCGCGAGTTCCTCGGCATCGGGGGTGAGGACTCGAAGAAGATCAGCGACCTCTTCCACCAGAAGTATCGCGGCTCACGTTACAGCTTCGGCTATCCCGCATGCCCCAACCTGGAAGACCAAACCAAGATCTTCCGCCTCCTCAAGCCCGAAGAAAACATCGGCGTGCACCTGACTGAGGGATTCCTGCTTGAGCCTGAGCAAAGCACGAATTGCATCGTGGTGCACCATCCGCAGGCGAAGTACTTTGTAGTGTAGCGACTGAGGATGCTGCTCGGGACAGTTCCGAGTTCTGCAAGCTGAGCTGACGCGGAGTCCCTATCTCCCCGCCCGCATCGGATTGATGAACATCACTCCCGCGAAGTCTCTTTCGTTGTCCGTCACCACGATGCAATTGTTGGCTTCGGCGATGGATGCCACAATCATGTCCAGCGCGCTGCGGGGGCGCCCGGCCTTGGCTCCGGCCGCCATCAGGCGAGTCCAGATCAGCCCCGCCCGCTCGTCGAACGGCAGCACACGCCCCGCAAACAGCGCGTGCGGACCTTCCGGACCGGCAAACCACTTCTCCAACTCTCTGCGTTTCTTTCCTGCCGGCCTTTGCAGCACTCCGCTCCAGATCTCCGCAACCGTCAATGATGCGATGAACAAATCCTCGTCCGCTTGCTCCGACATCCACAACAGGAGCGAGTCAGACGGTGTGGGTTTGGTCACGTTGCTCAGGATGTTCGTGTCCAGCAGATAGCGGCTCACAGGTTGACCTTCCGCCCACCCGTTTTCTGCCGCGTAAGAACAAGCTCCGCGCCCACCAGCGGCGAACGGCGCAGTGCGGCGACGATGCCGCCCTTTTTCGACGGCTTCTCCGCAACCTTGCTGTGAATCTCGCTGCGAATCTCCGCCGCTTCGGGGTTGTTCTCGGCCAGCCGCCGCGCCAGCGAGCGGATAAGGTCGCGGTCCTTCTCCAGCCCGAGAACTTCAAAGCGAGCCATGCCCCGCCGGGTCAACCGTTTGCGGTAGTTCTGCAATGCACGTGTCTGAGACTCGCTACTCATTCGATATTTTCACCTTATAGCCAGTAATATACCCGGAAATTCAGACCGGGACAATTGTGCGACCCTATTCCTGGATCCCTGATCCCTGATTCCTGGCCGGAGGCCCCATGCCCCACCAAAGTTTTGACGAGCAAATGGCGGCCCTGGACGTCCTCAAGGGCCGCGAACTCGACGCTGCCTCCATCACCCTCATCAAGAAGTCCCTCGCCGGCCGCAGCAACTTCCTCGTCGCCAAGGCCGCGCGCCTCGCTGAAGACGCCAATCTTACCGACCTCATCCCCGATTTGCTCGCCGCCTACGATCGCTTCTTCTCCAACGCTGAGAAATCCGACCCGCAGTGTTGGGCCAAGAATGCCCTCGGCCGCGCGCTCTCCAAACTTGAATGCCGCGACAAAGATGTGTTTCTGCGCGGCCTGCGCCACCACCAGATGGAGCCCGTATGGGGTGGCAAATCCGACTCCGCCGGCACCCTGCGCGCCAACTGCGCGCACGCCCTCGTAGCCTGCGATGGACTCGACAATCAGCAGGTGCTCATCCACTTGCTCGATCCGCTCGTGGACAAAGACAAGAGCGTGCGGGTCGAGGCCGTCCGCGCCATCGCGCAGCTTGGGGACGCAGCCATTCCCGTTCTCCGCCTCCGCGCACTCATACCCGGCGAAGAGCCGGAAGTCCTCGCTACCTGCTTCAGCGCCCTCCTCGCAATTGAGCGCGACACCGCCATTCCCTTCGTCGCCAACTTTCTCGACGCAGCAGACGATCCCGCCGCTGAAGCCGCCTTTGCCCTGGCTGAAACGCGCATCCCCGTTGCACTCGCCGCGCTCCTCAATCGCCACAAGGGCGTCACGGAACCATGGTTCGCAGGAGTCCTGCTCAACGCCATTGCGCTCACCCGGCTGCCTGAAGCGGCCGACTTTCTCATCTCCATCGTCGAACGCGAAGAGCGCGAGGCCCCCGCCGCCATCGAGGCTCTCGCGCGCCTCTCGCCCAACGCGGAGCTCCGCGCCCGCATCGAACAGGCGGTGCTGGGAACAGGAAGTCCCCGTCTGCAGAAGGCACTGCAGGAACATATGCCTCCATCGGCCAGGGAATAATTTCAGCCCCATTTGCAGAGAATTATCCCCGCCTGTGCCACAGTTGAAATCAGGCAATCAACGGAAAACATGGGCCTCCTCGAACGGCCGGGGCACGACTTCGCTTAACCGCAGCTGTGCTCCCGGCCGTTCGTTTTTTTAATTTCCGGGCCGCTCGCACGGATAAGGAACCCCCTCCCCCCCATACCCCCTCCTTCTATACCGCAATGGCTAATGCGCCGTTTTATGTGCGCTCGATCACATCCAGTTTTGTCGCTCATGATTGACCCTTGGAACGCGGAATGCTTAGATGGGGAACGGCGTGAAGAGCCAGTTTCTTCCGCGAACCCAGGGGAAAAACTTACATGCGAGCAGGTATTTCAATGTTGGCTTTGATTGTGTTGTCAGGTTCCTTACTGTGCGGTTGCGGCGGTAGCGGCTCCAGTTCCACTCCCACCCCCACTCCCACTCCAACCCAAACGCCGGCGGCTGCGCCCACCATCACCACCAAGGCCGCGCAAAACGGGGCGATGGTTGTGAGCCTTGCCTCCACCACTTCCGGCGCAACCATTTATTACACCCTCGACAACACCACACCCACCACTTCCTCGCAGATCTACGTGGCGCCGTTCCTGGTGGCATCCAACCTCACCGTTCAGGCCCTGGCCACTGCATCAGGCGACTCCAATAGCACGGTTACCACAAAGGCTTTTACGCCCAACATCCCTTCGGGAACGCTGGTATGGAGTGACGAGTTCACCAGCGCTGTCGCCCAAGGCCAGCCGGATGCCACGGTCTGGACATATGACACCGGCGGCAACGGATTCGGAAACAACGAGCTCGAAGACTACTGCGCATGGGGCTCCACTGCCGCGCCATGCGCCACCGCCAGCCCCAACGCGTACACGAGCACTGACGGGTATCTGCACATCGTTGCGCAGAGCCCATCCGCCGGGGTCTACACGTCGGCCCGTTTGAAGTCCCAGGGCCTGTTCAGCTTCCAATACGGCCGCATCGAGGCGAAGATCAAGATTCCCGAGTCGCAGGGAATGTGGCCTGCCTTCTGGCTGCTCGGCAACAACATCAATACGGTTCCCTGGCCCGCCTGCGGCGAACTCGACGTGATGGAACACATCGACGGAACCAACCCGCCTCCCTACGCCGGCGCTACACCCCTGGGGTATGACTGGGTTCAGGCGTCCGTCCATGGAACCGGTTTGAATGGCGGCACGCCCTATCACCCCTCTGGGTTCTCCCCCGGCGAATGGCACACCTATGGCATGATTTGGAGCAAGGGTCAGGTCCAGTTCTATATCGACGATCCAACCATGCCCTACGAAACCTTCACTCCGGGAACGGGCACATGGCCTTTCGATGCAGGTCCGCAGTTCCTGCTCCTCAACCTGGCAGTCGGCGGCAGCTGGCCCGGAAATCCGGACGCCACCACCGTATTCCCGTCCGAGATGGTCGTGGACTACGTCCGCCTCTATACAAACTAACCACAAGCCCGATAGCGGAGAGGCCCGTGTCCAGATTTGAAGACGGATCTGGACTGGGCCCGCCGCGAACATGCTGTAGGATTACGGCGAACGGACGATGACCCTGTTCCTCGTCGGAGAATCCATGACTCCTCAGCGTATCCTCCTGTCGTTTCTCACGTTCCTTCTCTTCAGCGCCATGGCCGAGGCTCAGAGCGCCAACGCGGGCCCCATCCGAGTCGCCTCTCCCAACGGGCAAATCGTCGTCATCCTCTCCGGCGCGGACGGAGCCTCATCGTCCGGGGCGTCCCCCGGTGACAGCCTCCGCTACGCTGTCGAATTCCACGGCAAGCGCCTGTTCGATGAGTCTGCACTCGGCCTCAAGATCGAAGGTCAGCCGGCCCTCGGTCCCGGAATGCGCATCGACAGCGTCAAGACCGGCACCGTCGATGAGACCTACACCATCCCCGTCGGCAAAACCAGCAGCGTGCGCGACAACTACAACTCGGCGCACGTCCATTGCGATGATGCCGCCGGCCGCAGGCTCTGGCTTGATATCCGCGCCTACGACGACGGCCTCGCCTTCCGCTACTTCGTACCCGAGCAGCCCGCCTTCGACAAAGTCGACATCGAGCACGAACTCACCGCCTTCCGCTACAGCAAAGACGCCACGCTCTACCCGCTCGTCCTCGACGGCTTTCAATCGTCCTACGAAGACGAGTATCAGATGCGCCAGGTCAGCGGCCTGCATCGCGACTGGCTTGTCGGCCTGCCCCTGCTGGCTGAGGTTCCGGCAGTGGGCTGGGTCGCCATCACTGAGGCTGACATCGATAACTATGCGGGCATGTACCTGCGCAAAGACGCTACGCCCTTCGCTGTGCGCGCGGAGCTTTCGCCGCGCCTCGACAAGCCCACCATTGCAGTGGAGTCCGAGACGCCGGTCACTTCTCCGTGGCGCGTGCTCATCATCGGTGACGCTCCCGGACGCCTCGTCGAATCCAACATCGTGCTCAACCTGAATCCGCCCACCAAGCTGGACGACACCTCATGGATTCGTGCGGGCAAGTCGGCATGGGATTGGTGGTCAGGCGACCAGGCCACCGGGGTCAAGTTCAAGCCCGGCATGAACACCGCCACCATGAAGCACTACATCGACTTCGCGTCGGCGTCCGGCTTCACGTACATGCTGATCGACGCGGGATGGGCGCTGGCCAATCGAACGGGTCCGGATGACTACGCGGCTGTGGCCGACATTACGCGCGTCGCGCCGGAGATCGATATGCCCGAGCTGCTGCGATACGCCAAGCAGAAGAACGTGCGCATCTGGCTCTGGTCGCACTGGACATCGGTCGACAAGTACATGGATCAGGCCTTTCCGCTGTTCGAGAAGTGGGGCGTTGCCGGAGTCAAAATCGACTTCATGGATCGCGATGACCAGCAGATGGTCGAGTGGTATCGTCACGTGGTCGAATTGGCCGCGCAGCATCACCTCATGATCGACTTCCACGGCGCATTCAAGCCCGACGGCCTGCGCCGCACCTGGCCCAACCTCATCACGCGCGAAGGCGTCATGGGCAAGGAATATCTAAAGTGGAGCGCACGCACCAGCCCCGTGCACAACACCACGCTGCCGTTCACGCGCATGCTCGCCGGCCCGCTTGACTATACGCCCGGCGCCTTCGGCAACAGCAATCGCGAAAACTTCATTGCGCGCAACCTCGAGCCCATGGGCCTGGGTACGCGAGCCCACGAACTGGCGCTCTATGTAGTGCTCGAAAGCCCGCTGCAGATGGTCTCCGACTTTCCGGAACACTACGCGGGCCAGCACGACTTCGAGTTCATCAAGCAGGTGCCAACCACATGGGACGAAGTGCGCGTCCTCGACGGCCGGCCTATGGAGAACATCACGCTCGCGCGCCGCAGCGGCAAGGACTGGTACGTTGGGTCCATTACCAACTGGGACGCACGCACTTTGCGTGTGCCTCTGAGTTTCCTCGGTGAGGGCAAGTACATTGCCGAGATCTACGCCGACGCTCCGGACGCAGGAACGAATGCTACTCACACGACGTTCAGCAAGCAGCCGGTCGATCGCTCGACGGGGCTCGAAATCCACATGGCGTCAGGTGGCGGCAACGCGATCTGGATTCATTCTGCGACGGAATGACGTGGGTGGCTCCCGCGCATGAGAAAGTGAAATGCCTCAGGGAACTACCAAGCCCGTCCGGCTGCTGATGGGAGCGCTCTTGCCGTTGGCGACGTTGATAAACTCTTCCCGGACCGTGCTGTAAGCCGGTTGGCCCGTAAAGAATTTGAACGTGAAATGGGTCTGGGTTCTCTGCCCGTTGCTGTTGAGTCCGGTCTCACGATAAGCATCAAGGCTGAACATGCGGGTCCCCTTTGCAGCTTCATCGGGATGATCCTTGGCAAAAGGTGCTTGATCGAAGTCGCTGCTCTCGAGCGATATGGTCATCAGCAGCTTCCCTGTGCTGTCCTTGACGTCCCCTACGGCGGAGACCTTGTACTGGCCCCATGGGATGATCGAGTTGTTGATCAGCAGGGTCTTATCGCCGAGCTTCACGCGTTCCACTACGAATTCGCGGAGTTGCGCCGGAATCACACCCTGGGTGTGCAATTCGAGCACATGGGCGATTTGTGCGTCCCGACAGGAGACATCGCCGGACTCGGCGCAGGCGCGCGCAAGGAGGACGGCGGCCTGCCAGTCCTGAGGATCGGCCAGCGAAATTGGCTTCAGTGCATCGGTGGCAAACCTCGAATCTCCGGCTTCGATCGCTGCCTGACTGGCAAACTTCAACAGAATCGGGTCCCCGGGAAAGTCCTTCAGCAACAACTTGTGGATTGCCATACAGTCGACGAAACGTTTTTGTTGATAGGCGGTTCTGGCGTCGTCGAACTGCTGTTTCTGGCTCGGATTCAGCCTGGCGACGAGGTCTGCCACAGACTCGCTCGGTACGTGGTTGGAGACCGAATTGCTTTGGCCGCTGCCGGTTACGGACACAAACACTGCAACGGCCATGAGCAGGGCTGTGGCGGCGCTGGAAACGTTCATCTCACCCTCCTGATCTGCGATTCGCCGTGAAGAGAAAGCCGGAAGCTTCCATCATAGCCTTGGGCAGGCGGGTGGTCCGGCGCAGCGGTTAAGATCAACATATGTTCAATCAGCACACCGTTGCCCCAGAAGTCCTCGAACGCGCCCGCAAAATCAAACTGTTTCTCATGGATGTGGACGGCACCATCACCGACGGTGGGGTGTGTCTTGTATCGCTGCCCAATGACGGCGGCGTGGCTGAGATGAAGGTCTTCAACTCGCTCGATGGTGTCGGCCTGAAGCTTGCCAAATCGATGGAAATCCGATGCGGCTTTATCACCGGCCGCAAGTCCCCCGCCGTTCTGCAGCGCGCCCAGGAGACTCACGTCGACTTCGCTTATCTGGGGCAGGCCACCAAGATTGAAGCCTTTGAAGAATGCATGGAGAAGGCCGGCGTCTCCGCCGACGAAGTTGCCTGGATGGGCGACGACTTGCCCGACATGTCCGTGGCCAGTCGCGTCGGCTTCGCCATCGCCGTGGCCAACGCCGCACCGGAGCTGAAAGCCATCTGCCACTACGTCACCGAACTGCGTGGCGGGCAGGGAACCGCGCGCGAAGTGATCGAGCTGATCCTCAAGGCGCAGGACCGTTGGGAAGAAGCAATTCCGTTGGCACGCGCCTGATGGATGCTCTGTAACCCCTCTACCACCTGACTTCAAGCTCCTCGCGTATCCGCCGTGCGAGAGCTTGTCTTGACGTGGAATCCAGACGTTGAGTCCCCGAATGTATTGGGCGCGCACTCACCCCTGGCTTGGCGGCTTGAGTCCCAGTTCCCGCATCGCGATCTGCAGGTCGGCCCACGCTTCCTTTTTCTGCCGCGGGTCGCGGAGCAGATACGCCGGGTGATAGGTCACAATCAACCTGGTTCCCCGGAAGGCGTGGACACGGCCTCTGAGCCCGGCTAACGGCTGCCGCTGGCCCAGCAGGTACGTCGCCGCGGTGGCGCCGAGGGCAACCAGCACCTCGGGGCGGATGACGTCGATCTGGCGAAACAGGAACGGCGAGCAGGTGTTGGCCTCGACCGGTTCCGGCGTGCGATTGGCGGGCGGCCTGCACTTGACCACGTTGGCGATGTAGACCTCTTCGCGCTTCAGGCCCATGGCCGCGATCATGTTGTTGAGCAGTTGGCCGGCCTTGCCGACGAACGGGATGCCCTGCGCGTCCTCATCGGCACCGGGGCCTTCGCCCACGAACATGAGCCGCGCGTTGGGCGAGCCGTCGCCGAAGACCAGCTTGTGGCGGCCGGCGTGGAGAGCGCAGCGGGTGCAGTCGCCGATTTCGTCCCGGATGATCTGGAGAGCGGCGGCGCGGCCTGCGGGGGCAACCAGGTCTGCGATGGCGGGCGGGGCGGTGATGGGCTTGCGGGGCGGGATGGGGTGCTCCTGATGGGTGTCGGGGGGTGCATTTCCCTCCCAGGTCTCAGACACGAGACCGGGGGCACCCGAGTTTTGGTTGTGCGCTTGGTTGACTCCCACCCTTTCCGCTAAATGCTGCGGAAAGGATGGGGCACCCAGCGTTGATTGGGTACCGAGCGTTTTCTCCGTCAGTTGGGCCTGGAGCGCTGGGTCGACCGGGCGGCGGTAGAACTCGGTTAGGCCCAGGTCGCGGTAGAANNGTTGCGAGGCCGGCGGAGGGTAAGGATCTCGTCGAGAATGCGGTCGGCGAGCTTGCGCTTGGGCATTTCAGGCAGCTCGATGGCGGTGGTGAGCGTGAGAAAGGTGGCGGCGTTGAGGTCGGAGTCGATGCCCACGCCCTCACTGGCCACGTCGTTGACCACGATGGCGTCTGCGCCTTTGCGCAACAGCTTGGCGCGGCCGTTTTCCATGCGGTTTTCGGTTTCCGCGGCGAAGCCGATGATGAGCTGGCCGGGACGGCGACGGCGAACCACTTCAGCCAGGATGTCCTCCGTGGGCGAGAGTTCGATGGTGAGCGGCCCCGTTCGCTTGAGCTTTTGTTCGGAGACGTTAAGAGGGCGATAGTCGGCCACCGCAGCGGCCTTGATTACGAGGGTCGACTCGACCATGCGGGCAAGGACGGCCTGGCGCATTTCTTCGGCGGTGGTCACCTTGATCACTTCACAATGGGCCGGAGGATAGAGCGCGGACGGGCCGCTGATGAGGATAACCCGCGCGCCACGGCACTGGGCAGCTTCGGCCAGCGCGTAACCCATCTTGCCGCTGGAACGGTTGCCGAGGAAGCGGACGGGGTCAAGGGCTTCTCGGGTGCCTCCCGCAGTGACGAGGACGACTTCGCCAGCCAGGTCGTGACGGCGACCGAGAGCGTTGAGGACAGCGTCGGCGATGGTATCCGGCTCAGCCATGCGGCCGGCGCCGACCATGCCGCAAGCCAGTTCGCCCGTGCCCGGCTCGATGACGCGCACGCCGCGCTGGCGCAGAATCTCGAGGTTCGCCTGGGTCGCGGGATGTTCCCACATGTTCACGTTCATGGCGGGGGCAACCAGGACCGGTGCGTTGGTGGCCAGGTACATGGTGGTGAGAAAGTCATCGGAGATGCCGTGGGCGAACTTGGCCAGAATGTTGGCCGTGGCCGGTGCTACGACCAGAGCTTCGGCCCACTGCGCTTCGCCGATGTGTTCGATGGAGCTGTCATAGGCGCCGTCGGCAGTGCCGGCGTCGTCCCAGAGGCTGGTGATGACCTTGTGGCCGGAGAGCGCGGCAAAGGTGAGCGGCTGCACGAACTTGCAGGCCGCCTCCGTCATGACGACATGGACTTCAAGGGCCTGGCGCTGGAGGGCGCGAACCAGTTCCGCAGCCTTGTACGCAGCAATGCCTCCGGAGACGCCTACAGTGACTCTCATGGGTTGATTGTAGAACGGATGACAAACGGGGAATAGCGAACAGGGATCAGGGAAGAGGAAAAGCAGGACCAAGAGACTGTAGATGCCACAAAGAACTTTCGATAAATCTATCCCGCCCCGGCCGAAGAAATCCGCCGGGGCGGACTGCGAGAGCGGGCACCAGGATTCTCGGGAGGCTCACGCTGCTAAGCGGTGATGATTGGGACGCCTGAGTCGTCGATGAGGGGCTTGACGACCGGGATGTCCTTCTTTACATAGGCGATCTTGCCGGCCTCAACCTCGTCCTGGGCAATGCGGCAGGCCTTGTTGGATTGGCTGTGGACGAGGGCGTGGGAGCCACTCTGCAACTGGCGGGCCCGGCGCGCGGCCACAAGAACCTTACGGTAGTTCGAATCGAATTGAGTCTCAATCTTCATCGGGGTCCTCGTCAAAATTGAACTGTTGCTGGCCTGGGGGACTGCCAATTCCAAAGGCATCGAGCACCGGTTTAAGCCGTTCCTGCGAATTGGCTTGGCGACAGGCCGCGGCGACTTCCAACACGCGGCGGGAGCGAATCGCAATCGGTTCGCTGTTGCGATAGTATCTCTCGGCCAGCACGATGGCTTCAAGCTGCGCCACCGCCCGGTCGAGAATATCGTTGACCAGAATATAGCTGTAATCGCGATAATTCTCAATTTCCTTGCTGGCTTCGCTCAGGCGTCGATAGAGTTCGGACTCGTTGACCTGGCCCTCGGCGCGGCTGCGGTTGCGCAACCGGGTGCGCAGAACCTTGGGGTTGGGCGGCAGCACAAAGATGCTGACGGCCTCAGGCATGCCGCGGCGAACCTGTGCGGCGCCTTGCACGTCGATGTCGAGGAGAAGATCGTGCCCCTGCTTGCGGGCATCGTCAAGCGAGTGGCGCGCGGTGCCGTAGTAATGGCCGAAGACCTCGGCATGTTCCAGGAACAGGCCGTCCGCGATCATGCGCTCGAATTCTTCGCGGTTGGTGAAGTAGTATTCGTGGCCGTGTTCTTCAGAGCCGCGCGGGGCGCGTGTGGTCCAGGAAATGGAGAAGTCGACGCCGCTGACCTGTTTGCGCAACTCGCTGACCAGGGTGCTTTTGCCTGAGCCCGAAGGTGCCGAAATGATGAAGAGAATTCCTGCCACGATTGTCCTTAATGATCCTCGATCGTTTTGTCTATCGTATTCTGCCGGCCCCGCTGCCGAAAAGCATGTGAGCCGGGGTTTCAAGTTCCCCATTCTTGCTCCGCCGCAGCGGACGGAAAGGATGGGTTAACTACGTTTGCAGGTGTTCCCTACTCCACGTTTTGAATCTGTTCGCGGGCCTTTTCGATTTCGGCCTTCATGGCCAGACCCAGTTCGGTGATGTGCGTACCCTTTCCGCCCACGCCACCGGTTTTCGAGAGCAATGTGTTGGCTTCGCGGTTCATCTCCTGAAGCAGAAAGTCGAGTTTTTTGCCGACTTCGCCGCTGGCGGAGAGCAGTTCGCGGAAGTGGCCGATGTGCGTGGTCATGCGGGCCAGTTCCTCGGATATATCGCTGCGGTCCACGAGCACCGCAACTTCTTCAAGCAGGCGCTGGCGGTTGAACTCCGGCCCGGTAGCGGCGGTGAGGCGCTGGGTGAGCCGCTCCTGGTAGCGCTGTTCGATTTCGGGACGCAACAGGGCCACGCCTTCAACAGCTTCGGTAAGGCGGTCGAGAGAGGCCCGCAGAATTGCCGCGAGGGACTCTCCTTCGCGGGCGCGCATGATTTTCAATTGGCCGAGCAGCGGACCAATCTGCTGCTGAACGCTCTCGGCCAGAGCAGCGGAATCGTCTTCGCCGTTGCCGCGATTGTCGTTTTGCAGCACGCCGGGCAGGCGGAGGATGACGTTAAGGTCAGGCTGGCCGCTGAGGGCGTGCTCTTCGCGCGCGGCATTGAAGGCAGCCAGGTAGCCGGCGACCAGATCGCGATTGTAGCCCGCGGTCTGCTGGGTACTGCGATCGACAGAGAGAGTCAATTCCACGTGGCCGCGGACAAGGTGCTCCTTGAGCGCGCGGCGCAACTCCATTTCGAGCGCGTCGAGGCCGTTGGGCAAGCGCAATTGCACATCGAGAAAGCGGTGGTTCACGCTCTTCAGACTCAATGTGTAACCGAGTTGGTCGTTAACGCGCACCTGGACGCGGGCGAAGCCGGTCATCGAATAAATGGGCATCTTGCTATTCCTCTGTTTCGTCGGAGATCGCGGGCTCCAGAAGCTGATCGGATTGAGCGGCTGTGGGCTCCAGTGGATTCAGTTCCCGCGGCTCGGGCACATCCATGAACTGGAGTTGGTAAAGGCGCTGGTAGGTGGGCGACGTGGTGAGCAATTCATCGTGGGGGCCGATGGCGGTGATGCGGCCCTCCTCAAGCACGGCGATGCGGTTGGCGCGGCGAATGGTGCTGAGGCGATGGGCGATTACGACCACGGTGCGGCCTTGCACGAGATTACCAAGCGCGGCCTGTACCAGCGATTCGCTTTCAGCGTCAAGCGCGGAGGTGGCCTCGTCGAGGATGAGAATGGGCGCGTTCTTGAGGATGGCGCGGGCGATGGCGATGCGCTGACGTTCGCCGCCGGAAAGCCGGAAGCCTTTTTCGCCGATGACGGTGTCGTAGCCTTGCGGCATGCGCAGGATGAAGTCGTGCGCGAGGGCGTTGCGCGCGGCCTCTTCTACCACGCTGACTTTCACGTCAGGCTGGCCGTAGGCGATGTTGTTACGCACGGTGTCGTTGAAAAGGATGGTTTCCTGGGTGACCTGGGCAACCTGGCGACGAAGCGAGGAAAGTGTCACGTCGCGCAGGTTGTGACCGTCAATGAGGATGCGGCCGGAGGTGGCGTCGAAGAAGCGCGGGATGAGATTGACGAGGGTGGACTTCCCTGCCCCGCTGGGACCGACCAGCGCAAGGACTTCGCCGGAGTTGACCTCGAGGTCGACATTGTGCAGGATCTGGTGCTCGCCTTCCTCGGTGGAGTAGGAGAAGCCGACATTCTCGAAGCGGACGGACGAGTCAAAGCGCCGCAGCGCGAACGCGTGGTGCTTTTCCTTGACGTCGTCTTTGACGTCGAGGAAGCCGAAGATGGACATGGACGCGCCCATGGCCTGCTGAAAGCTGTTGTAGAAGTAGGCGAACTTTCGCACCGGATCGTAGAGCCTGAAGAGCAGGAAGATGAACGTGCCGAAAAGTCCCATGGTCATGCGGCCGTGGAGGATCTCGTTGCGTCCGATGAACAGAAACATGGCAATGGCGATCGCGCCGATGGTATCCATCAATGGCGAACTGATGGACTGAATGCGCACGCTGCGCAGGTTGGCGCGGAACAGGCGCGTGGCAGCCTTCTTGAAGCGCAAAACCTCCCACAACTCGGTGCTGAAGGCCTTCACGATGCGGTTGCCGGTGACGGTCTCGTGGAGGATGTTCTGAATTTCGGCTAATTTGTCTTGGCCGGTGCGGGTACGGGTGCGAACCTCTCTGCCGATCTTGCGTGAGGAGGTGGCGACCACGGGAATGAAGAGAACCAGAGCCCAACTGAGGTATCCGCCCATGCGAATGACGAAGACCAGCCCGACGACGAAGGTGAAGAATTGTTGCAGAAACTCGCCAATCACCGAGCTGACCGCGGTTTGCACTTTGTCCACGTCATTGATGAGGGTGGAAAGGATGGTTCCGGTGGCGTGCTTGTGAAAGAAGCTCGAGGAGCGACGCAACGTGGCTTCGTAGAGATGATTGCGCAGGTCAGTGATCATGCCGAAGCCTGCGTAGTTGACCAGGTAGGTGCCCAGATAGTCGCAGAGGCCTTTGGCCAGGGTAGAAACCACGAGCGCGAAGGCTACGACGTTCCACGCATTGTGCATATGCATGAAGTGGGGAACCAATGTCCTCAGGTCGAAGTGCCATGGGCTGTTGCGGAGACCGAGAGTGATGGGGCCTTCGGGTGCGTCGGGCCTCAGGACCTGGTCGAAGATGGGCTGGAAGAGAAGGATGCGAAAGGTGTCAAGGATGCCGACACAGGCCAAGAGCAGCACGCCGGGCAGCCAATTGAGCCAGTACGGAAGCCCGAAGCGCAGTAGACGGAAGAATCGCGTCATGCCGTGTGGACCGCCTTAAGGTTCCAGGGCTCTGTCGCGTCTCCCAGGTAGGGGTGAAACTCCATCCAAGTATTGTATCCGGCTGTGGGTGGATACCGGGTTTTCAGAGCGGGGGCAAAAGGCGTCTTGGGCGTTCGTCGTCTCTCACCCTTGCGACAAGTGCGTCGCAAGAGTGGGGCACCCGGAGGTTTGAGGTGGTGCGCTTAGTAGGCCTTCAGGTCGGTGATGGCTTTGAGAATGGTGTCCGGCTGCGGCAGGATCGCGTCCTCGAGAATCGGCTGATAGGCGACGAAAGTATCGAGCGATCCCACTCGCTTGACCGGTGCGTCCAGGTCCTCGAAAAGCTCATCGGCGATGCGGGCTGCGATCTCTGCGCCATAACCCCAGCTAATCATGTCCTCGTGGGCCACGATCACGCGGCTGGTCTTGCGGACCGAGGTGGCGATAGCTTCCCAGTCATAGGGGTTGAGGGTGCGCAGGTCGAGGATTTCGACCTCGATGCCGTGCTCGCGCTGGGCCGTTTGCGCGGCGTGCATGGCGCGCGGCACTACGGCTCCGTAAGTAACGAGCGTGACGTCGGTGCCCGGACGAACGATGTGGGCCTTGCCAAACGGAATGGCGAAGTCCGGGCCGGGATAGGGGGCGCGGCCGTAAGTCTCGCGATAGAGACGCTTGTGCTCCAGGAACAGCACGGGATCGTCGCAGCGAATGGCGGTGCGCAGCAGGCCGTTGGCATCGAGCGCGTTCGATGGGAACACCACGCGCAGGCCGGGGAGGTGGGTGAAGATGCTCTCGCCGGATTGCGAGTGGTAAATGGCCCCGCCGGTGAGATAGCCGCCGATGGGCACGCGAATCACCAAGGGCGAGGCCCATGCGCCATTGGAGCGCCAGCGCATGAGCGCTACTTCGTTGTGAATCTGGTGCATGGCAGGCCAGATGTAGTCGAAGAACTGGATTTCGACCACGGGCTTCATGCCGCGGACTGCGTATCCCACTGCGCGGCCCACGATGTTGGCTTCAGAGAGGGGGGAGTTGAAGACGCGCTCGGAGCCGAACTCAGTTTGCAGGCCGGAGGTGAGCTTGAAGACGCCGCCCTTGCCTTTCACCTCAGAGAGCGCAGCTTCGCGGCTGGCGTCGGCTACGTCTTCACCGTAGACGATGATGCGTGGGTCGCGGCGCATTTCGTCGTGGAGGCAGGCGTTGATGGCATCGGCCATGGTGCGCGGCGCGCTGCCCTTGGCGCTGGCGGACTTTCCGGGCGCGGCGCCGGCCTCGCCTACGTGTTCGGTGGCGAAAGTCGAGCTGGTGGGGTCGAGATCTTCAGAGTAGACGTGTTGCGTAATATCGGCGACAGCGGGCAGTGGAGCTTCGAGGGCCCGTTCGCCGGCCTCCGCGGCTTCGTGATCGAGCGAGTGCTCCAACTCGGTGATCTGCTCCGCGGTGAGAATGCCCTCGCGCAGCAGGCGCATCTGCATACGGGCCAGCGGATCGCGCATGGCGTCGGCTTCGCGCTCGACAGCGGAGCGGTAGAGCTTGTCGTCGTCAGAGAGCGAATGGGAGTAGGGGCGCACGCAGTGGCCGTGAACAAAGGCGGGGCCATAGCCGGCGCGGCAGTGTTCGGCAGCAGCCTGGAATGCTCGCAGGCAGGCCTCGGCATCGGTTCCGTCCACCTCTTCAAAGTGGAAGTTCGGGAAGTTGGCCACCAGGCGCGAGATATTGCCGCCCGGGGTGTTGATCTCGACCGGAACGCTGATCGCGTACCCGTTATCTTCCACGCAGAAGATGACAGGGAGCTTCTGGTTGGAGGCCGTGTTGAGCGCTTCCCAGAATTCTCCCTGGGAGGTGGAGCCCTCACCCAGCGACGTGAAGACCACTTCATCGCCGTGGAAGGTCACATCGCGGAAGGCGCGATAGTCGCCGTTTACCTTGGTTGCAGCTTCGGGGTGGCGGCTGAAGTAGCGGCCGGCCTCCGCACAGCCCACCGCGTGCAGCAGTTGCGTGGTCGTGGATGAAGACGTGCTAACGATGTTGAGGGGCCGGCTGCTCCAGTGGGTGGGCATCTGGCGACCCGCGCTGGCTGGATCAGTGGCGGCGCCCACGGCCTGCAACATCATCTCTGCGGGCGTGACGCCCAGGGTGAGGCATAGGGCGCGGTCGCGGTAATAGGGAAAGAACCAGTCGTACCCGGGCCGAAGGGCGAGACCGGCCGCTACCTGCAGCGCCTCGTGGCCCGCGCCGGATATCTGAAAGAAGATTTTCTGTTGCCGTTTGAGAAGAATTTCACGATCGTCTATGCGGCGAGAGAGATACATCAGCCGATAGATCTCGATCATGTCTTTCGGGTTAAGGCTGCCGTTTGAGGCAACACCGGGCACGTGTGCGCTGGAAACCGCAATTTCCATTTGCCGTTACTCCCCATTTGCGGTTCCGGCATCACGTCCGGAAAACCAAGGTTCATTGTATCAACCCTGCCGGCCTCGCGCCCACTCCACACCTGGCCCAGCGAGTCCATCAACGATCCGTTGTGAGGCTGCAAGCCTAATGCTGAAAGATAACCACCGAGGTTTCGGGCTCGGGAGAACTGCCCATTGTGTAGGCCATCTTATCCTTCACATTGCGTGCCAGCTTTTCAATCTCCGCCACTTTGCGCATCTGCTCAGACGGGGGTAGACCCGAATCTCCACGGGACAATTCGACGTTCAGTTCCATTGCCAGGCGCAGAAGTTTGTTGGAATCGGACACCATGCTTTTTTGCCTTTGGGCGTTCAGCGCGGCCACCATTTTGCGGGCGCGGAAGGCGTCCTGTTCAGGGACGGAGAGATCCGCGGTGGAATTGGAGTGGACCATTTGACCCGGATACTGTTGGGTACCGGAGCCCATTCCGATTTGGCCTGCGGCTGGAAGCCCAAAGGGCAGGGCCAGCGCCAAAGCCGCGCACGCAACATGAATCAGCCGGCATGCGGCTCGGGGTGTGTGCCGGTCCGGAATCGGTCCTCTTCGCGCCGGGCACGGAACGGCGGCGTGCTCAGAAATTCTCAATGGCAATTCAGACATAGCTGTCCATCCTTCCGAAAGCGAACTGGAGAACGCCCAGCGCCTTCAATTCGCGGCCATAGTGAGCTTCATTTTTTCTTTCACGCCATGGGCGAGCCGTTCAATCTCATCGGCTTTGCGAATAATGCCGAGCGAAAGGGTGTCCTTGGATGTCTTGTCGACCTCCGTCTTAAGGTCTATCGCAAGTTTGAGCAGCCTCAAGCTATCGTCGGAGATTTGCCGCTTGCGCTCGAGATTGACTGCTTCGAAGTTTTTGTTTCTGTTCTGCTGTTCCTGCATTTTCATCTGTTCATTAGCATCGGGCACAGGGTTCGCCGTCGGCGATATAAGTGGCCTGCCGCGGTTAGGCGACTCCGTCTGAGTGGTGAGTTCGCCGGTGGTGCCGAGAGTTGCAGCCAGGGCGAAGACGCACGCACATACGGTGATCCACCTGGGGTGCAGAGATGCGCACGGCGAACTCTGCGCGAGCTGCCGATTGGCGTTCGTCAAGAATCGCATGGGAACCTCCTGTTGCTCTTTGTGCGGTTCTGGATCCAACGGGGAAAATTGACGCTCAGCGTGCTTTCCCATCCCAGCTTTGTCTTCTCGATTCACCCCGCGGCCGAATTGATTCATGATAGTCCGCTTTGTGGATCGGGGTGAATGCATTTTTTGTTTCCACCTCCGGTCATGGATTTCAAGATACCGGCATCGAAATCGAGGTATACCAGTCAGATCCGGGCGCGGCACGGCAGGGCGGCTACGCGACTGCTAGTGCTGCGCGGGGGCGTGCTTCATCTCCTCCTTAACGCCATGAGCCAGCTTGACCACCGAGTCAGCCGTGCGGACAACGTGGAGAGAAAGCGTGCCTTGATTCGATCTGTCGACTGCCCACTTCAGCTCCACAGCAAGCTGAACCAGCTTTGCGCTTTCGTCGGCGAGCCGGCGTCTGAGTACGTCGCTGGGGTTGTCACTGATCTGTAATTTGGGCTGCGGGTCGACAGGTACCAGCGGGTAGTTTGCCTCGGGCGGGTGATTGGCATCTGCCGTCAGAACGGGTTGATCAGCTTGACCAGCGATTGCAGAAGGGGCCTGTTGTTGTCCTGACTGGGAGTACGCCATGAGGGTTGTTGTAGCCACGAGACCGATCCCGATGCGGAGCCAGCGATGGGATGGATGCCTGGTTCGGTTGTGTGCAGATGGGGAAATGGTGCACAGGGACTGCATGGAAAGACCTCCTCGAAACCAAGGGGGGGAGGAAAGTTGCACTGGAACTGGGAAGCAGACTAGCGTGCCTCCACGTCCAAGGGGGAAACCTTTGGCCCGGACCCAGCGTCCCGAAAGGAGAGACAGGCCATACAACGGTCTTGCGTTCAAGGTACATCTACTTGCATTGCTTCTATTTGCGGAAAATCAATTCTGGGGAAGGCTCTAAACTAGGTTGTATCTCCCCTGACGAGCCGGCGAGAACGGGCAACCTTTGCAAATATAGATAGAGAAAGGGTGAGTTGGGATGCACGCATTCTTTTTGCTTGCGGCAAGAACCGGTTTATTTGCAGAAGGCCGGTTTATGGGTAAGGTGCTGGACGAGTGGCTTGGCGATGTCCAGGAGTTTGTTCGCAGCAAGCTTCCGCATCTTGTGTTGGTCGCCATCATTGCCGTGGCCCTGAGCCGGCTGCTGCAGTTGATCACGGCGCGGATGATCCGCATCGCTGAGCAGCATGCGGCCAGCCACTCGCACGTGTCGCAGGTGAAGACGCTTGCAGGCGTGGTGCGTACCACGGGACATGCGATCATCTTCGCCATTGTGAGTCTGCAGGTTCTGGCCGCGGTGGGTGTGAACATGGCCCCGCTGCTGGCGTCGGCTGGAGTGGCTGGAGTGGCGATCGGCCTGGCCGCTCAGAACATTGTGAAGGATGTGCTGAACGGGACCCTGATCCTTATCGAAGACCAGTTCAACGTGGGCGACGTGATCACCGTCGCGGGCCTCACCGGAACCGTGGAAGCCATGACGCTGCGCAAGACAACGGTTCGAGGCGGCGACGGCACGCTCTACGTGGTTCCCAATTCGCAGATCACTACCGTGGCGAACCAGAGCGTCGACTTTTCGGTGGCAACCATCAATGTGAGCGTGGATTTCTCAGCGAATCCCGACAAGGTACTGGCCTTACTGACGCAAATCGCGACGGACGTGCGGAAAAGCGAACAGTTTCGCGAGGTGTTTCTGGCCGAACCGCAGATTCTGGGCGTGGATGCGGTGAAGGGATCGCAATTGATCTTCCCGGTAATCTTCAAAACGCGGGCTACGCAGCAGTACGGACCCATTCGAGAGTTTCAACGGCGGGTGCGGCTGGCGCTGGAAGAAAACCACATGCTGCCCGGAGATCCGTACCGGGTCTTCACGTCGTTCGTGGCCGAGGGGCCGGACCGTCACGACCCGGCTTCCGTTCCGCCCCCTGGGTATACGCTCGCTCCGCCGCGGGACCCGACGACGATCAAGCCGGAGGAGACCAATCCGTTCAAGGGTGATTAGAAAAGGGCCGGGACGAGGACTGGCCTGTGCGCACGGTGTGAAGCGCGTCAGCATCGCGGCAGACGATACAGTTGCGGCCCTGTGCCTTGGCCTCGTACAGGGCCTGATCCGCCACATCCAGCAAGACAACCGGTTCGCATGGCTGCGTCAATGGATCGCAGACCACGGCGCCGATACTGCAGGTGACGCTGAATTCCCCCTTCGGCCCCGGTACGACCACCTTCGAGATGCGCGTATGGAGATCGGCGAGCCGCCGGTCAGCCGAGTCGGCCGGGATATCGGCCAGGATGATCAGGAACTCTTCGCCTCCGTAGCGTCCAGCGTGATCGTAGGGTCGAATGGCACTGGATAAGGCGGCTCCGAACTGGCGCAGCACCTCGTCGCCGACGAGGTGTCCGCAGGTATCATTCACGCGCTTGAAGTGGTCGAGGTCGGCCAGTGCGACGATCAGGGGCTTGCGTTCGCGGCGGGAACGATTCATCTCCGCCTCTAGCGCAAGCAGAATCGCGGCGCGATTCATGAGACCGGTGAGCGCGTCATAGGTGGCCCGAATGCGAAGCTGCTCGCGGCTGGCCTCCAGTTCCAGCGTGCGCTCGGTAACCAGTCTCTCCAGCTCACGGCTTCTGCTGCTGTGATGTCCTGCACGTACGCGGTCGATGGCAATCAGAAACGCGAGGACCATCAAGCCGTAGAGAACCATGATCCAGTAGCCTTTCCACCAGGGTGGCAGGATCCTGAACTTGACGGTGATCGTGCGGGACCAGGCATTCAGGCCTAGGTTGTGAGCCATGGCAGAGAAGGTGTAGGACCCTGGAGGCAGGTTGGAATAGATGGCAAGGCCGTCCTGCGAATCAATCCACCCGGATTGAAATCCGACCATCTGGTATTTGAAAAGAAGCTCGCTGCGATTTTGCGCCGAGGGCGACGAAACCTGAAGCCGCAAGGGCGCGCCGGACCATGCAAGCGTGAGTTCCTGTTCCGGGATCAAGAAAGCGCCGTTGTGACGGATATCCGTAACTGCGATTGGGAGCAGCTGCGTATCGAAAACGTGCTCAGGATGAACCAGGTGGGCAACGCCGCCACTGGTACCCACCCAGATTGAGCCATCCGCTGCCTCTTTCAGGATTCCCTGATTGACGTCATTCCAGATGAGACCGGTTTCCTCTGTCAGGTGCCGCCATGTGCTGCCATTCCACACCAATAGGCCAGCATCGGAACCCAGCCAGACCCAGCCGCGATGATCGACAAGAATTGCCAATGGCCCGACCGAGGCGAGGTCGCGTGGAGTCTCAAGCCGGATGGCCTGCAGTCCGTCCGCAGTGGCCGTGAGGCGCCATGTGCCCGCCTGCTGCCCGGTAATCCAAAGCGAACCATCCACGGCGCATGAAAGGGCATCCACCGAACCATGGATGGCAGGCAGTCCGCTGATCGGCGGCCTGCTCCAGACGCCGGCCTTGAAGCGCGCAAGGCGGCTGTTGCCCAGAAACCATAGCGTCCCGTCTCGCTGTTGACAGCCGGTAAGCACCTCGATGTTCTTTCCCAGCAGTGCGTCGGCTTCGGGTATGGGCTGCGGCTTGGCCGTCGATGAGCTGGACGGTCGAACGTAGACGCCGTGCCCGGTGGCAAAGAACTGACGCCCGGCCGAATCCTCAAAAGCGTTGAGGATGACCCCGGACAGTTTGGATGTTTCCCTCAGGCTGCCAGTTTTTGGGTCGATACGAAGAATGGATCCGGCAAACGTCCCGGCCCACGTCAGGCCCTCCTTGTCGACGCCCAGGGCGCTCACTTGCCCATACGACCACTTGCGGTGGGAGGGTAGCGTGGTCACAGATCCATTGCGGGAGTCGATCCATGCCGGTCCTTTTTCTGTCCCGACGACGACCCGGCCACTGCCGAGCGTGTGAATTCCCCAGATGGAAGAAGACGGCAGACCCTGTCTCTCGCCCTAGCCTTCCCAGTCTGAATAGCCGGCCCAGCTGCGGAGCCCGTCGCCGCGGCTGCACAGCCATAGGTCGCCAGCCGCGTCGAAAGCCATGCCGGAGACGTAAGTGATTCGGTCCAAACCGTTGGCCGGACCGATACTCTGCCAGCGCACGCCGTTCCAACGGGCAATTCCGCTGCCGCTGGATGCGAGGATGCGGCCCTCGCTGTCTTCGATGATCGGCGCATGTCCCCACACGTTTCCAGGGTCCGATGTGGGAATGCTGCGATCGACAAAGTGTTCTGTGCCGGCTTCGAGAAACACGATGTGATTCTGCCCCGCGGCCCAAAGATCACCGTTGGATGCGCGCACAACCATGTCCCAGCGTTCGACAGGGATTCCTCTATCTGCGCCCCACTCAGTGACCGCGCCGTCACCCAGCTTGAGCGAAAGGCCAACCGCACCGCCCGGCAGCGAAAACAGCCTCTTGTTGCTTCCCGCCCAGATCGTGCGATTCGGCCCCCGGCTGACAACGCTCACGCTGGCAAGTTGACCGAGTTCCGGAACCGAGTGCATCAATTGGTCGGAAAAGACCTGAGCAGAGGACAGCGTCTTTCCCTGGGCATCGTGTTCCAGGCGGTAGAGCCGGCCTTTACTGACCACAAGCAGGTGAGACGGGTCTTCGACGGCCATGTGCCGCGGGCCCGGAATGGGCAGCCGATCTTTCCCGGCAGGAGAGAACCGGCGACCATCCCAGACATAAAGATTTTCGCCAGACCCCGCCCAGACAAGACCACCAGGGTCGGCAACAATATCGCCGATGAAGAGTTCTCCGATGCCCTGCTCTGCTCCAAAACGCGCAAACCCGGAGCCGAGGAACCGGTAAACCCCGTTTTCCGTAGCCAGCCAGAGAAAGCCGCTTCGGTCGGTGGTAATGGCATTGACGGCCAGGTTCTTGAGGCCTTCAGACTGGCGATAGGCGCGGAAAACGTACTGCTGCGCCGACAGGAGACCGGTGAACATGATGAGGGACGCCCATGCCCAAATCAGGCGAAGGCGTGCGAATGCGATCGCTTTGGACGATGCGAACAGGGTTTTGAACTCCCGGCATTCCCATTATCGGCACGCTGGTGGTGAGGTTTAGATAAGTAACTCTGAATTGATTCGGATATTCTATCGATCAGACCACCTATCCGGGAGCTTGTAAAGCCTGTTAGGCATTCTCCTCGATGGCCCCCAGAAGGGCCTCGGCATCGGTAATGGGAGGCAGACACGTGCGGCCGCGGCAGACGACAGCCCATACTTCGGCCCCTTCAGGCCGGGGAATCGCCAGCAGCATTTCGGCCAGCGCGTCGGGGATGCCACCAGGAACGAGGCGGAAGGGCGCGATGCGCATGACGGTCTTGTTGACGGCGTAGCGCGCAACGGCGAGGGCCTCAAGGCGGGCGGCTTCAGGGCCGGAGCCAACGACAACGACCTGCAATGGATCGAGCAGCAGGCGTTCCAACGCGAGGCCATAGCTTCCGGCATAGAGGCCGAAGTGCTCCACGATTCCGGCGAATGTGCTCAGGGTGTCTTCGGCAATCTCGCGATGTTCGCTGCGGCCGGATAAGGTCTCGAGGCGCAGGAGGGCTGCGGCGGCGGTGGGATTGCCGGCCGGCGTGGGGGAATCCTGCAGCGGCTTGCGACGAGCGCCCAGTGCGCCGAGCGGCACGGCTCCCGGTGCGGGAACGGCAGCGTCGTAGAAGGCCCCGGCGGTGCGGTCGTAAAAGCGCGCGATCATGGCTTCGGCAAGTTTCGCGGCGGCCAGGTAGAACTCCATGTGGCCGCTGGCAAACCACGCATCGATGCAGGCGTGGATGGTGAAGGCGTAATCGTCGAGGGTCGCGGGAATTTTCTCGATCAGAGCCGCGGGGGAGGCCTTTTGGAGCGGGGGATACGCGATGACGTGGTAGAGATTCTCGGCGCTATCCCATGCCTCGGCCAGAAGCCGCCTCAGGGTGAGCAGGGCGAAGTCGCGAGCCTCATCATTGCGCAGCGCGCGGGCCGTCTCAAGATAAGCAGTGACAGCCATGGCGTTCCAGCCGGTGTAGAGGGTGCGATCGATGAAAGGCGTAGGACGCAGCACGCGGGCATCGAGCAGCTTGCGACGGGCCCGGGCGAGCAGCGGGCGGATTTCGTCGATGGACTTGCCGGCCTCAGTGGCGACCTCTTCCGGAGTGAAGCGGACGTGGAGCACATTCTTGGCAGGATTGTGGTGCATATCGCCAAGGTCGCCGATGTCGTAGTAGCGGGCGGCGATTTCGAGTTCGTCGGGATCGAGAACGGCACGCGCTTCATCGAGCGTCCATGTGAAAAAGTCGCCGTCGTCGTCGAGGTCGATGTCGGCGTCCTGCGAGGCATAGAAGCCGCCGTGTTCGCGGTCGGTCAGGGTGCCGTCGAGCCAGGCAACAATCTCTCTGGCGGTTTGAAGGAAATCTTCGCGGACAAAGCTCTGGAAGCCGTGGACGTAGTTGCGCAGCAGCTCGGTGTTGTCATAGAGCATTTTTTCGAAGTGCGGAACCACCCAGCGCTCATCCACGCTGTAGCGGTGGAAGCCGCCCGCGAGCTGGTCATAGACGCCGCCCTGCGCCATCTTTTCAAGCGTGGTGACGAAGGCTTCGCGGGCCTGATCGCTGTCGCGATTCATCGCTACTTCAAGCAGCAGGTCGAGCGCCGCAGGATGAGGAAACTTGGGCTGCGAACCGAAGCCGCCGTTGCGCGGGTCGAACTGCGAGAGGATGGAGCCTGCGATCTTGTCCACGAGGGCCAGCGACAAATCGCCGTTTCGGCCGGAGAAGCTCTCGTTGTGCTCGATGGCGGCCATCACGCTGGAGGCCGAATCGAGCGCCTCTTCGCGTCGCTCTTTCCACACCTCCGCCATGGTGAGCAGCACGCGGCCGAAGCCCGGGCGGCCATAGCGGTCGTCGCGGGGGAAGTAAGTGCCGCCGAAGTAGGGGCGACCGTCGGGAGTGAGAAAGGCTGTGAGGGGCCAGCCGCCCTGCCCGCTGATGGCGGAGACAGCGGCTTGGTAGCGGGCGTCCACGTCGGGGCGCTCATCCCGATCGACCTTCACCGCCACGTAGTGCCGATTGATGACGGCGGCCATCTCCGGGTCTTCATACGATTCCCGATCCATGACGTGGCACCAGTGGCACCAGACCGCGCCGATATCAAGCAGGATGGGTTTGTCTTCTTCCTGAGCGAGGGCAAAGGCGGCCTCGCCCCACGGGTGCCATTGCACGGGCTGGTAACGCGCTGAGCGGAGGTAGGAAGAGGCTGCGTTTTCGAGCAAGTTGGAGGCGGAGGCGAGAGGGGAAACTTCCTCAGACATAGCCTGAGGATAAATGGGTTGCGGCTGGCGCTGCCGGTTTATTTTGAGTGAGATGCACTCATATTGAGGGCTTCGCGGCGTGATCCAACTGGCGTGAAAAATATAAGGAGATTCAGGCAACGAACAACCGGGCGCGCGCATCCAAGCTAATTTGAATCCCGCCCCGCAATAGCAAATCTCGCAGACAGAACCCCCACGTTAGTGGCTAGCGCTTTAGTGCAATGCTCAAGGCAGCTCTGTGGCTGCTGCAAATCTGGAGAAACGGTTTATGCAGGACGAGCTCGATCGACGTGACGGCGCCATCACGCAGGAGGTGGAGATGCCGCCGCTGAAGATGAGCGAACTGGTCCGGAACTTCAACTGGTCGGCCACGCCGCTAGGGCCCGCGACGGATTGGCCTGACAGTTTGAAGGCAGCCGTGCGGATCCTGCTCACGTCAGGCTTTCCGATGTGGATGGCATGGGGATCGGAGCTGACCGTTCTCTACAACGACGGCTATGCCCGCACCACTTTGGGCAAGAAGCATCCGTGGGCGCTGGGCAGGCCTGTCACGGAAGTGTGGTCGGAAATCTGGAAGGAGATCGGGCCCCGGATTCGCCGGGTGCTTGAAACCGGAGAGGCTTCGTGGGAGGAGACGCTTCCGCTGATCCTGGAGCGGAACGGGTATCCGGAGGAAACCTACCATACGTTTTCCTACAGTCCGCTGGCGGGGCCCGACGGAGAGAACGCCGGCATGCTTTGTGTGGTAATTGAAGACACGGGGCGCGTGCTGGGCGAACGCCAACTTGCTTCTCTGGGCACTTTGGCCGCGGCGCTTGTGGACGCCAACACAGAAGAAGAAGTCTTCAGGGCGATCGATTGCGGCCTGTCGGACCAGAAGGATATGCCGTTCGCGCTGACTTACCTTTTCGACGAAGCCGGCGCACGGCTGAAACTTGTGGCTCATAGCGGAATCGAACCCGGTCACCCGGCCGCCTGCAAGCACATGACGGCCAGGTCTCGTGACTGCCCGTGGCCCATTGATCGGATCCTGGCGGCGAATGGCGCCATCACCGTGGATAACCTGGCGGAGCTGTTCCCCGATCGGCCCAAGGGTGGGTGGGATACAGACCCCTCGAACGCGCGGCTGGTTCCCATTACGCGAAAGGGACAGGACACGCCGGCGGGTGTGTTTATTGCCGCGCTGAATCCCTATCGCCAACTGGACGCGAGCTACTCCGGGTTTCTTGACCTGATTGCGGGACAGATTGCCGCCAGCATCACCACCGCGAAAGCGTACGAAGACGAGCGAAAGCGCGCCCAGGCCCTCACTGAACTGGATCGCGCCAAGACCGCATTTTTCAGCAACGTGAGCCATGAGCTGCGAACTCCGCTGACGCTGATTCTGGGGCCCATTGAAGATGCGTTGACCAGCCAGACGCCGCCTTCGGGTGAGGCGCTGGATATGCTGCATCGCAACGCGCTGCGTCTGCTGAAGCTGGTAAACGGGCTGCTCGATTTTGTTCGCATTGAGGCTGGGCGGCTGCGGGGTTCGTATGAACCGACCGATCTTTCCCTGCTGACCAGGCAATTGGCGAGCGTGTTTCGTTCCGCGATGGAGCGCGGGGGCCTGCGACTGACCGTGGAGTGTCCGCCGCTGCCGGAGCCAGTGTATGTGGATCGCGACATGTGGGAAAAGGTCGTTTTGAACCTTCTGTCGAATGCGCTGAAATCGACGTTCGAAGGGGAGATCCGGGTTTCAATCTCGACGGACGGCGAGGCGGCGCAGCTTACGGTGGCCGACACGGGCACTGGAATCTCAGAGAGCGAGCTGCCGCACTTGTTTGAGCGGTTCCGCCGCGTGGAGGGTGCGCGGCGGCGGAGTCACGAGGGCAGCGGCATCGGCCTGGCGCTGGTGAAGGAACTGGTGGAGATGCACGGCGGCTCGATTGCCGTGAAGAGTCAACTGGGCGCGGGGACGACGTTCACCGTGACTCTGCCGTTTGGGCAAAGCCACTTGGCGCACGGGCGCGTGGTGACGGATGCGGTGAGCCCCGTGGTTCTGCAAGGCTCCGCGGTGGCCTATGTGCGCGAGGCGCTGGGGTGGCTGCCCGGACGGGACCGGCTGAAGGACGAGATTACGCGAGCCGCGGACGGCGATCGAGCCCAGGATGACATCACCGCGGAAGAGCAAAAGCCGGTGATCCTGCTGGTGGACGACAACGCCGACATGCGGGAGTACCTGCGGGGCCTGCTGGGCGGACGCTTCGAAGTCATTCCGGCAGAGAACGGCAAAAGGGCGCTCGAAGAGGCGGAAAAGCAGCGTCCCGACCTGGTGCTGACAGACGTGATGATGCCGGAGATGGATGGCTTTGCACTGCTGGCCGCGCTGCGGGAGAATCCGGTGACAGGCGTTGTTCCGGTCATCATGCTTTCGGCGCGAGCTGGAGAAGAAGCCAGCATCGAGGGGCTGGAGGCTGGCGCGGACGACTATCTGACCAAGCCCTTCACCGCCAGGGAACTGGTGGCGCGCGTGGAAGCGCA
Source organism: Acidobacteriaceae bacterium (assembly GCA_003151435.1). GTDB lineage: Bacteria > Acidobacteriota > Terriglobia > Terriglobales > Acidobacteriaceae > Telmatobacter. The sequence goes on along the minus strand of PLXP01000133.1, from coordinate 2,226 downwards.
GTTGAAGATGGCACGCCTGCGGAAGGAAGCCAGTGAACAGGAAGCTGCGTTGACGCGCGAGATTCAGCGGGCACGGCAGTTCGCATGGGAGACGCTGGAACACATTCCCGATTCGTTCTGCACGTTCGACCGGGATTTTCGCGTCACGTACATGAACCCGTCCGCGGCCAGGATCGCCTCCGCGAGCGGTGCTCCGCACCTGGGCGAATGCCTGTGGGACATCTATCCCACGTTGAGAGGAACCGCGGTGGAGGCCAACTTCGTGCGCGCCATGGAGGAGCGGGTTCCGGTGGAGTTTGAACAGTACTTCAGAACCGATAGCATGGAGAAGTGGTTCCAATTTCAGGTTTACCCGCAGCCCGGCGAAGGCTTGATTTTGTATCTGCGGGACACCACCGATGCACGGCGAACGGAACAGGCTCTGCGGCGGTCAGAGCAACTGGCGGCAGCGGGCAGGCTGGCGGCAAGCATCGCGCACGAGATCAACAATCCGCTGGAAGCGGTGACGAATCTGCTGTTCCTGGCGAAGTTGGATGAGTCGGTGACCGGCGCGACGAAGAGCCTGCTTGAAGTGGCCGACAAGGAACTGCAGCGGCTGTCGCACATCACGGCGCGCAGCCTGAAGTTCTACCGGCAACGCACAGCGCCCAGCCTGACGTCGCTGGAAGAACTGATTGAGTCGGTGCTGTTTTTCCACGGGACGGAGATCAAATTGCGCAGCGTCGAACTGGATCGCCGCTACCTGAACGTACCCCAGGTTTTATGCCTGGCTGGCGAGATCCAGCAGGTGCTGACCAACCTGATCAGCAACGCGCTCGAAGCCATGGAAGAAAAGGGGCGCATGGTGGTGGTGGTGCGGGCCGGCCATGATCGCAACGGACGCGAAGGCGTGGCCGTGACCATTGCCGACAGCGGATGCGGCATGAGCCGCTACACACTCGACCGGCTGTTTCATCCCTTTGTGACCACCAAGGGCGAATCGGGAACTGGGTTGGGGCTGTGGGTGTCGCGGGGCATCCTGGACAAGCATCACTCCAGGATCGCGGTGCGCAGCAAGCGCGGATCCGGGACGGTGTTCCGTTTCTTTCTGCCGCTGGACACGACGGCGGACGGCGATGCACTGCTGCCCCCGGTTTCGATCATGTGAGTCCGGCCTGGGCTCGGACTTGGCTCAGGCCTTGGCGAGTTCCGCTTCGATGGCCTCGATGAGGGCCGGATTCGAAGGCTCTGTGTCGGGCGAGAAGCGGCGCACCACCTCACCCGAACGGCTGATGACAAACTTCTCGAAGTTCCACAGGATTTCAGGCTCCGCGTTGGGCACGATGCCGTATTTCTTGAGGTTTTCGCTGAACGGAACTTCGCCGAGACTGGTGGCCTTGGGCTGCGCCGCGATCAAGGCCGCATACAGCGGGTGCTTGTCGGGGCCGACCACAGGGATTTTCTCGAACATCGGAAAGTCGACACCGAAGTTCGCCGTGCAGAAGGTCTGAATCTCCTCGCTGGTGCCGGGCTCCTGGCTTTTGAAGTCGTTGGCGGGAAAGCCGGCGACCACCAGACCCTTGTCGCTGTACTGCTTGTAAAGCTGTTCGAGGCCTTCGTACTGCTTGGTGAGGCCGCACTTTGAGGCGACGTTGACCACCAGCAAAACTTTGCCTTTGAACTCGGCCAGGGAAGCGTCGGCACCGGTGATCTTGTGGACGGGGATGTCATAGATGGATGCGGTCATGATTTCTCCTTCGAACACTCCCATCATAAGGGCTTTGCGTGAGTAGCCGGCTTTGCCCGGCAGCCGGTAGCCCGGTAACCGGCGCAGGCGACGGCCTTAAAGCGGGGGACTTCAACCACGATGGCAAGCTCGATCTGGTTGGGTTAGACAACTACAACTACCGGATCGATTTTTTTGTGGGCGCCGGGGACGGAACGTTTACATCTACTCCCACAACCCCTGTAGTAAGCCAGAATTTCCCCTTTGCCATCGTGGCAGCCGACTTCAATGAAGACGGCGTCCCGGATTTGGCAATGTTGACCAAAAACGTAGCCACAGTGTCTATTCTGTTGACCAACCCCACCCAGACGGCAACCGCAACGGTGAACGGCCTCGCGCCGGTGGGTGCCGGAACGCACAACGTTGAAGCAAGTTACCCGGGGGATAGCAACTACACTTCCAGCGTTTCCGGAACCGTCGCGCTCACTGCGGCGCTTGCTCCACTAGTACCGTGACCGCAT
>PLXP01000175.1 GCA_003151435.1 Acidobacteriaceae bacterium | reverse complement strand
GAATGAGCGTTGTAAGGTCAGGCTGGTTTTGTGAAGTTTCACTGAGGTTTGCAAGCCAAAATGGGGCACTGTGGAGACTGGAAAGATCCCAAGCGTCCTTATCTAAGCGTCCTATTTTGATCAAGATACGATTGGAATCAAAAGGGCAGAAATGTATATGGCGGAGAGGGATGGATTCTCCATCCTAAGCGACAAAACCCCTGTAATCATTGATTGTTTGCGATATTGTCGTGCTGTTGTCGTGCTTTTTGCCATAATCTTAGCATGGATGGCAAAGCAGTAACACTGATGATCCGCTACAAGGATGCAGCCGGTAAGTGGAGACGGTCGCCGGCCGCTCGTGGCGCTAATGGCAGGGTGAAGCCTGGACATGCGCTGGTCGATGGTAAGGCCATCCAGGTCGGAGATGGGACGTACGATCTCCGGCATACGGTTGATCGAAAGACGGTCTACACTCCTGTTGGCAAGAAAGCGGTGGAAGCCGAAGCAAGACGGGTTCGGCTAGAAAACACGAAGGCTGTTGTGGCGCAGGCCGCCAAAAACCCTGATGTAGAGGTCATAGAAAAGCCCGATCGAGCAAGCCTCAAAGACACTGCGGCATCGTACATCAAGGATGCAGAGCGCCGAAAGGCGAATGAGGCGGCGGAACAGGCCCGAATCGTTACTGCCGAGTTCATTGATTTGATGAGGAAGAAGCTCTATGTCGATCAGATTGATCGCGACGACATCTTCCTGTTTCATGAAGCTCTCCGAGACAGAAAATGCGCGGAACGCACGGTGTCGAACAAACATGCAAGGCTGGCCTCGTGGCTGCGGTTCGCAGGGATCGACAAAGCAATCCTGCCGCCGGTCCCCAGGTATGAGGAGAAACTTCCAACGGTGTATTCGTCCGAACAGGTGCGGGCTCTGCTGGCGGCAGCGGACCCGTACATGCGCGTTTGCATCCTGCTTGGCATGAAATGTGGCCTGCGCGACCAGGAGATGATGCACCTTGAGTTCCGCGACATCAACTGGGCCGACAAGACACTCCGGGTCCAATCCAAGGAGCAGTGGGGATTCCTCCCGAAAACTTGGGAGCAGCGCGAGATCCCCGTCCCCGACGACCTGATGGCGGAGTTGGCCGCATGGCAGAACAGCCGGGAAGGGCACACCCTTGTACTCGGTACAAAGTACCATAAGCCGAACACGAAGCTCCTGAGGACGCTCAAGCGGATGGCGCATAATGCCGGATTGAATTGCGGCAGATGTGATGGTTGCCGGGAGATCAAAGAGTGCCAGGAGTACACCCTTCACCGTCTCCGGCGGACCTACCTGACCACGCTCTTGCGGAACGGAATCGACCTGAGGACTGTCCAGGCTTACTCGGGGCACAAGGACTTGGCCTCCACGATGCGATACCTCAGGCCCGCGGCAGGCACCGAAGCCCAGGCAAAATTGAACGCAGTCCAGTGGTGAAGGGTCATGACGCCGACCACCAACGGAAAAGCCGTAGTTGTCGTAGCGCTGAAGGCAACTTTGTTCTTGTTGCCAGTCAAACTGTAATCCGCTGCATTGAGGGCGTCGTTCTGGAAGTACTTATAGACAGAACCGTGGAATTTATCTCCGCCGCCCTTGGTGAGCTGGTTGAAGAGGATGCCGCCCAAACCGTACTGCGCCGAGAACGAGTTGGTGTCGATCTTCAGCTAGTGGTGTCCGCCTGAAATAGCATCCACAATTTCATTGGCTGAACGGACTCCACGCGTTACCGGCATTCGCTCTGGGGCTGAAGCCGTGCACTTTCAAAACTGTGAATAGATCATCTGTGTGGCGGACACCACCAGGTCACGGATTAGGTAACGTCCCCCCCCCGGCCGTTTGCTGATTCGGGTCGGGGCGTTGTTGCGTGACCGGCGATCTCTTCCGGTCCTTTAGGACGAGCGGCGGATTCTAAATCACCGGAACGGCCGGAAGCGGCGCCGCGGCGGTTACGTCGATCACGACTTCACCCGAAGTAAGCCCTTCGCTCGCGGCGCTCAGGGTCAATTTTCCGTGGCCACTCTGTTTGCTTTGCAGAATCACCTGCGCCAATCCGTGAAACAGGGTGTGCTGATCGCCTTTTTCCGGCTCATGGTTTGTGGGATCGCCGTTGTTCAAGCCAATGATTGCTCCTGGGCCGCTAATTGAAAACTTCACGAGCGGGTTTGCGGCCGGCACTACACGCCCTTGCGCATCCACAACCTGCACGGTGACCGGCTCGGCATCCAAGCCGTCTCCAGCTAGGCGCGTGCGATCGGGAACGAACTCCAATCGCGCGGGCTTTCCGGTTGTATCGACAGAGTAGCGCGCCACCTGTTTGCCTCCGGTACTTGCCACCGCTTCCAGCTTTCCGGCTTCGTACGGCACTTCAAAGGTAGCCATCTCGTATTTGTCCACGGCCTTTTCGCCCACGGGCTTTCCATTCAAACGCAACTTCACCTTCTCCGCATTGGTGGTGACCATTACCTTGATTGGCTTGCCTTCGCTCCCCGCCCAATTCCAATGCGGAACCAGGTGCAGGATGGGCCGATTCTAAATCCATTGAGCCTGATGGATGTAGTAAGCGGCCTTCGGAAACCCGCAAAGATCCATGATGCCAAAGGAGGAACCGGCCTTCGGCCACGACAGCGGCTGCGTCTCGCCGCGGTAATCGAACCCCGTCCACACCATTGTGCCAGCGACGAAAGACCGCTCGGCAACCTGCTTCCATGCATTGCGGTGCGAAAGGCCCCAGGGCATCACCTGGTCGTCGTAGGAGTCGAGCATTGAACGCTCTCGATCGGTCACGTACTCGTCGCGCGTCATCACGGTCGAAGTATCTTCAGAACTGAAGATCGGCTTGGTGGGGTACAGCCTGTGATACTGATCGAAGTCCCTGTAAACGTAGTTGAAACCTGCCACATCCGCAGCCTGTGATGCATTCACATGGTTCAAGACGGAATTGCTTTGCGCCGCAGTGACTGGCCTTGTGGTGTCACGTTCTTTCACCTTCTCGCTCATGCGGCGCACCAATTCGTAGCCCATCTCCGTGCCCTGCGATGGCTCCTCATTGAAAACCGACCACAGAATGACGCTGGGATGGTTGCGGTCGCGGCGCACCAACCAATCCAATTGCCTCATATGCTCAGGAGTGGCGCCAAAATTCCGGTTCTCGTCCATCACCAGCATTCCCAGCCGATCGCACGCATCCAGAAACTCCGCCGCAGGCGCGTTATGCGCGGCCCGATAGGCGTTGAAACCCATTTCTTTCAGGCGGCGCACGCGGAAGTTCCACAGGGCATCCGGCACTGCTACGCCCACCCCTGCATGGTCCTGATGGTTGCCCGTTCCCAGCAGCTTCAGCGGCTTGTCGTTGAGGAAGAACCCTTTGTCGGGGTCGAAGCGAATGGTGCGAAATCCGGCATGCGTTGTGACTTCATCCGCGATGGCTCCATCTCGCTTCACGATGGTGCGAACCGAATACAGCGTAGGCTCATCGACCGACCAGAGCCTAGCCGACTCAACTGCGAGCGTGAACCTCGCCACGGCCTCCTTCAGCGGCTCGACAGTAGCTTGGGTCTTACCGGAAACGACTGCGTGGCCCGAGGCATCGATCAAGGTCGACTCCACCTCGACATTCGCGGGGATATTGTCGCTGCTGTAAAGCTGCGCCTCAATGGGGATCGACCATTTGCCGGCCGCATCCCGCACGGGGTTCGCGAACACTCCGTCAGTCTCGATATGAACTGGATTCCGCTTCACCAGCCACGTATGGCGGTAAATGCCCGCGCCCTCATACCACCAGCCCTCCTGTGCAACTGCATCCACCTGAACAGCGATCGTGTTCACATCGTTACCGAACTTCGCGATTGGCGTGATGTCGATGTAGGTGGAAGTGTAGCCTGACCAGCTGCGCGCCGACAGCACGCCGTTGACCCAGATGGTGCAATGCGTCGCGATGCCGTCGAACTGCAGTTCGAGGTGCTTGCCGTGATCCGCCGGATCCAGGCGGAAGTGTTTCCGGTACCACCCCATTCCGCGCGGACGATAGCCCTCGGAGAGATTCGCCTTCGGATCAAATGGCTGCTCTACCGCCCAATCATGCGGCAAATCAACCTTCTTCCACGAGGAGTCGTCATAGACTGGCGCCGCCGCACCCCACGAGCTGCCGGCCTTGGCATTGTCATAGGATGCCTGGTGCCCGGTAATCACCGGGAATGGGATGTCGCCTTCATGGAACAGCCATCCTCGGTCGAGCGACAGTCGCTCGCGGGCAGGAACGGAGGTCGCGCCAGCCGGTTTGCCACTGTCGGCAAGCACGGTTGTGGCACAAACGAGGATAAGACAGAGGGCGGAACTCCGCAGTCGCATGGAACAAACAGATGCAGTCATCGTGGATTCTCAAGAATCTCTGTAACAGCATACGTCGCATGCGATAGAGCGCTGCGGAGACTTCTTTGCTCTTTTCCACGGGGCCTCCATTCCATGCGGCCGCAGCGCCGGATCACCTGCTCAGTTTGGAGCCTGCCACTCGATCTCCGGTAACTTCAAAACCCCTATGTTCGTCGGGTGGCTGCAATCGTACAATGTGTGTGTCACCGCGGAGAGCAGGCGGCTTCACCGGGAAAGGCGCAGTCGCCGCAACAAAATTATGGAGCAACCTGGCACCACTCCCGAGATAGTTCCGTCGAGCATTCGGTCGAATGATCGGAACTCATCGCGAGCCTTATCCGGAATTGTGAGAGCGTGTCTTCGTTTTGCTCTCGTCCTTCTTGCAGCGGTCCTGGGGTTGTCGAATGCGGCAGCGGTAGCCCAGGAGGTTTCTCCGCAACCCCCGTCGCACGCTGCCATTCGGGGAGTTGTTCGCGACTCGGCAGGCAAACCGGTTGGCGAGGCTTCAGTACGCCTTGAGCAGAAGGGCGCTACCGGCGCGATTGAAACGAAGACAAAGGCAGACGGCACATTCGCGTTCTCGGCTCTCGGAACGGGCAGTTTTATTCTGAGAGCAGAGAAGGCGGGACTGCGCAGCCGTGTCGCTTCCGTCGTTACATCGTCGCTGGACAACCAGCGCCAGGTCGATCTGACACTTGAGAACTCCGAGGCAGTTGAAACGGATTCCCACGCGTCATCTTCATCATCCACTCCGGCTATGGAATTTGCTGACGCGCCAAATTTCACCGTAGCGGCCGTAACCGATTGGACTGCAGTGGGCGGCCACGGGTCCGACTCAAGCTTGCGAACGAGTGAAGCGCTGACGCGAGAAACGCTTAATCTCAAGGCGCAAGGCGCAAGGCTCAGCGCGGGCGATTTAAGCGGCGGTGGCAGCACAATGACGCCTCACACGGAAGATGCGGATCGCCATCGCACTGCGGGTGAGCTTGCCGAGAAGCAGGGCGATCCGCTGGCTGCTGTGCGGGAATATCAGCAGGCGGTCCGGGAGGATCCCAGCGAGCAGAATTATTTTAAGTGGGGTTCAGAGTTGTTGGTCCACCGGGCTGTGCTGCAAGCCAAAGATGTGTTCGCCGCCGGCGCAAAACTCTATCCAGAATCCGAAAGGATGCTGACCGCGCTGGGCGCGGCCCTGTTTGCCGGGGCGTTTTACGACGAGTCCGCGCTTCGCCTCTGCGATGCTTCCAACTTGAATCCGGCTGACCCTGAACCGTACATTTTCATGGGCAAGATTGAGATTGCTGCCCCCAATCCTCTGCCTTGCGTGGAGCAGAAGCTGGCGCGGTTTGTCCAGCAGCAGCCCGGAGATGCACTGGCGAATTACTTTTACGCGATGGCCGTGTGGAAGCAGCAGGGAGAGTCAGCAGACGCGAAGGTCCTGCAGCAGGTGGAGGCAATGCTCACCAAGGCCGTGACGATCGATCCCAAGTGTGGCGATGCTTATTTGCAACTGGGTGTTCTCAATTCGTCACAGCGCAAATATGTGACGGCGATTGACTATTACTCCAAGGCCATCGAGGCGAATCCCGACTTGAGAGGAGCCCACTATCGCCTGGGCGTGGCCTACGATCGAATCGGTGACCACGCAAAGGCCAAGCAGGAGTTCCAACTGCATGCGGAAGTCGAGAAGCAACAGGCTGCAGAAGTTGAACGCCAGCGGAAAGAGGTCAAGCAGTTCCTCGTCGTCGTTCAGGAAAAGCCTGCCGATCCCGCGGTCCACTAGCAGAGAATGGAACGGTGGATACGAAAACCCCTCATCCGCGGTGTAAGTGTCGCCGAGCCCTAACCTGGGTGGGGCTTGAACGTCGCGATGATTCCGTCGCCCTCTCGAATGGTGAGAATCTGATTTGCTTTGACCTGCGTGAAACGCTCGAGCTTTTGTGTGGTCGGCCACTTCACTTCAATCAGGTCCACCGTTTCCACATTTCCCAATCCAAAATGAAGGCGCAGGTCGCTTTGCGACATGACACTTGTGCCGCTGTGGACTTCATCCATCTGCGCGTGCTTGCCGGTAACTACACGCGCTCGGGCGCCGATGGCGGTGCGGTTGCACTTGGTCCCTAACAGCTTGAGCTTGATCCAGTTCTGCTTGTTGCCGCCAACATTGTGCAGCAGGGAAGGCAGATCGTTCATGTTGAGGATCAGGATGTCCATGCCGCCGTCGTTGTCGTAATCCCCGAATGCCGCGCCGCGGCTGGAAAAACGCGCGTTGATCCCGGGACCCATCTCTGACGACACATCCTTGAAGCGGCCGTTGCCGAGATTCTTGTAGACGAGTCGGGGATTCTTGAAGGTCTCGCCAAAATTGTACTTATCGATCTCCGGGTAAACGTGACCATTTACCTGAACAATGTCGGTCCACCCATCGTTGTCGTAGTCGATGAAGCCGCAGCCCCAGGCCACGTAATTGTTATTGATTCCCACCCCGGAGTTGAAGGATAGATCGCTGAAGGTTCCATCGCCGTTGTTATGGTAGAGATCGCTGGTGTCATCGGCGAAGTTAGTCTTGAAGATATCGAACCAGCCATCGCAGTCATAGTCAGCCACACCGATGCCCATGCCGGCCTGCTCGTGACCGTCATCGTTGTAGGCGCACCCGGTCATCACGGCAACATCGGTGAATGTGCCGTCGTGGTTGTTCTGGAACATCATGCTTGGCTCAGAGTCCACCGCGACATAGATGTCGGGCCAACCGTCGTTATCAAAATCGTAAGAGACAGCGGTGATTGAGTATCGCGGGCCAGGTTTCGTGATGCCCGCTTTCTCTGACACATCGGTAAACGTGGCGTCGCCATTGTTGTGGTAAAGCAGGTCAGTGTCGCCCGGAAGACCGCGCGGGCCGCACATGGTAGGAACGCCCTTCCACTGGCAAAAGCTCATATCGTCAACGGTGGGGGGCTTGTCCGGATCGAGCTTGACAAAGTTGCATACGAAAAGATCGAGGTGGCCGTCGCGGTCATAATCAAGGAAAGTACAACCGGTTCCCCAACGGCCTTTACTCTGGGCGAGACCTGCCTTATGGGTCACATCGGTAAACGTGCCGTTTCCGTTGTTATGGAACAGGATGTTATGTCCCCAGAAGGTGCAAAACAAATCGTCCCATCCATCGTTGTCGTAGTCGCCCACGCAGACGCCGGTCTGCCAGCCGCTACGCCCCAAGCCTGATTTTTCAGTCACATCGGTAAAGGTGCCGTCGCGGTTGTTCTTATAAAGATGAGTCGTCGGCTCCTTGCCAGCCGGCCAATGCGCATCAAGCCGGCTTCCATTGGTGAGATAGATGTCCAACCATCCGTCATTGTCGTAATCGAAGAATGCCAGGCCGCTTCCTTTGGTCTCAATGATGACGCGCTTGCGATCGACGCCGCCCCACACGTTAGGAACGTTCAGCCCGGCATGTCCAGCCACATCGATGAACTGGACTGGAGACGACGTTGAACTCGTGACGGCAGCTTTCACAAGCGATCGATTTCCCCATTTCCAAAGCGGAGTCATGAGAGTGTCGAGCAGCGTACTGCTGAGCACGAAGGCCGAAGACCCGATAAAGCGACGACGCGGAATATTCATAGAACCCCATAACGAAAGATGAAGAAGAACGCGGGTGAAGAACTCTGCCGGAAGTTCCACGCATGTTTTATGCTGGCAATCCCCATGTTACCGGCTGTGTACTTTCGGAAACGGGTGCGTCACGATTCCCGCACCTTCTTTGACAGCGATGATTGTGTCCACGGGAACATTAGTCAGCTTATCCACGTGGCCGCTCGGCCACGTGATGACAAGCGAATCGATCTTCGAGCGCTTTCCCAATCCGAAGTGAATGCGCGGATCGCTCGCGGACATGTAGCTTGTTCCGCCCTTTGCCTGATCCACGCGGACAACGCCCTCCGAGGTGAGCTTCAGCACTGATCCGACGCCATCACGGTTCGATTTGGTGCCGATCAGCAGGACCTCAAGCCAATGATTCGCGGTTCCAACGTCGTTGCGCAAAAGCTCAGGGGAATCGCCGCGGCAATTGACGGCAATGCCCATGGCACCATTGTTGAAGAAGTCCGCAGTAGCCAGCCCGCGGCCCGCGACCGGCCGTATAAAGTCAGGACCGAGAGCGTCAGAAGCCTTTTCGAAATGGCCATTGCCAAGGTTGTGGAACATGAGCAATGGCTCTTTGTATGAAACCAGACTGTGGTAGAGGCTCACGTTATCGACCATGGCGCCATTCGCCTGCACAATGTCCGGCCAGCCATCGTTATCGTAGTCGATAAATTTGACAGCGACTCCGCTCAATAACATCGCTTTGTTCCCGATGCCTGAGCTATACGTAACATCAGTGAATGTGCCGTCGCCGTTATTGTGGTACAGGCGATTCAATTCAAAATCAAGGTGAGTGATGTAAACGTCCAGCAGCCCGTCGCCATCCACATCTGCGGCGTCGATCCCCATGCCGGCTTCGTAGCGCCCATCTTCGCTTGCGGCGAGTCCTGAGATGAGCGAGTCGTCAGTAAACGTACCATCGCGATTGTTGTGGAACAGAAAATTGGGCCAGGTGTCATTAGCCATCGCGATGTCGGGCCAGCCATCGTTGTTGAAGTCCGCAAGGACCAACCCCATCCCCTTGGATTCCGGCAAGCCGACGCCGGACTTATCGCTCACGTCGGTGAATGTACCATCGTGGTTGTTGTGGTAAAGCTTCGTGTGTAGGCCTTTGTAGTTGCCAGGAGCGCAGTACGAACGATAGCCGGCCTTGCGCTCACCGCACCAGGGGTTGTTCTTCGGTGACCAGTCAAGATAGTTAGCAACCACCAGGTCAAGCCATCCATCTTTATCAAAGTCGAACCACCCGGCACTGGAGGACCATTGACCCTGGTCAGCAACTCCGGCTTTTGCGGTCACATCGGTGAAGGTCCCGTCGCCGTTGTTGTGGTACAAAATTGCCCGACCATATCCGGTTACATAGAGATCGGGGAAGCCATCATTGTCAAAGTCTCCCACTGCAACCCCTTGGCCGTAATGTCCTTCACCCCCCACTCCGGCTTTTTCGGTGAAGTCGGTAAATGTTCCATCGCCATTGTTGTGATAGAGAGCTGAACGCAGCGGCTTTGCAGGCTTATAGGCGTCTGTGGGGCCAGTTTGAACGAAGTAAAGGTCCATGAGCCCATCCTGGTCGTAGTCGAGCCATGCGACACCCGTCCCCATTGTCTCGAGATAGTACTTTTCGTCGCTCTCCGTGGAGTCTTGAACAAACGTAATACCTGCCGTCTTGCGAATGTCAGTGAAGTGAACCGGCACAGGGGCGTCTTGAGCCTTTACAGATTGCTGAGCACCAATCTCGCGATGGATCGATGCGCCCATTGCGGTAACCAAAAGGATGAAGGCACCAAAGACTCGGCTGGTCATAGCGTTCGATCCGCGAGAGAGAGCGCCAGTTGAAGCAACTGTGCCCTGGTCTCTGTCGTCATGGGCTCGTCCGCCGCCTTGGAGGTCGCAGGTGCCTGGCCGAGGGTTTGCTCTATGCGACTAATGTCAAGGCTGGAGTTTGCGCTACTGTTCTTGAAGCGTTCCAGAACTTCTTTTGCCTTGTCTATTTGGCCTATCTGAAAGTAGAAGACGCCAAGGGTCGAGTAGCCGCCAGGCCACTCGGGAAGCAGGTCAACGGCGCGTTCAAGCTGCTGGGCCGCCTGCGCGTTGTTTCCATCAAGAGCGGCCGTGAGCCCCAATCCCCAGAATAGTTTTCCCGAACCAGGAATACGAGCTTGTCCCGTGACGAGCGTCTGCTTTGCACCTGCAACGTCATTTGCGCGGAGTTGGATCAAGGCCAGGGACAGGTAGTTCTGGTCATTGTCAGGGTTACGGCTGATTGCATCGCGAAAGATGCCTGAGGCGCGTTCGGTGTCACCGGAATGCGCATAGATATCTCCGAGGAGGGCAAGATAGGCATCGTCCTTCTGGCCGTCTGGGGTAACCTCTGCGGCCGCATCGAGAGCCTGGGGAATAAGATGCTTGCGGAAGTATGCGTTCATGAGGTCGAACTCTACTTCGTCAGAGTGTGGGTTCGTTTGCAGAGCTGCCTTGAAGTGCTGGATTGCGTCATCGTAGAGATGGTAGCGAGCGAGCAATACGCCTGCCCCGGTGAGAGTGCGATAATCGGCTGCGCTCACCTTATCCAATTGCTCGATGGTGCTTCTGGCGTCATCCATCTTGCCGGATTTCAGATACGCCTCCGCAAGCATGTAGAGATCTTCAGGCTGGTTGGGATGTCGTTTGGTCTCTTCGATAAGTTCGGCTAAATCCAGTTGATTGCGCGCACCGGGTGCGAGCTGCGAGCGATTGTCGAGATAGTCAAAAAGATGCTCAAAAGGATAAGGACCGGTGGAGGCATCCTTTGAAAGTGTCTTGAAGACATTCAGATCGCGATCTGCGGCTGCTGTCTCATGCAGGCTTCTCTCCACCATTGCAAGCTTATAATATCCAGTCGCCGGATCGTGGCTAACTCTAACATATCTCCTGAGTAAGTTCTCGGCCTCGGGAAGGCGCTTGGCAGCCATGCGAAGATTAGCAAGTTCAAGGAGGGCCTCGGGGTAATCCGGATTGGAGCGAAGTGCCTCCTGAAACTTGCTTTCCGCATCGGCGGCATCACCCTGGCGCTCGGCAATGAATCCAAGGTTGAATAAGGATGTGCTGTTGCGGGCATCCAGCTTGAGTCCTTGCTGAAAGTATTGTTTCGCTTCGTCGAACCGCCCAAGATTCAGATAGCACAGGCCGAGAAACGTGAAGGAGCGAGCCGAGTTGTCGATCGCGAGAAGTTTATTGAACTCTTCAATGGCGTTTGTGACCTTACCCGCCATGAAGTAGCTCTCGCCCAGCGCGGCCAGCAGGTCGGCGCGATGCGGAGCGATTGTCAAACCGGATTCAAGAAGGGGTATCGCATCCTCGAAATAGTTCTGCGACATGCTTACTTGTGCCATCAGGAAGATCACATCCGTATTCTCCGGAGCAATCTTGTGCGCTTGAAGTAGCAGATTCAAGGCGTCCAGTGGTCGTGACTCATCTTTGTAAGTTTGGGCAAGGAGATAAAGGGTATCGGGCGACTCTGGTTTCAACTTAAGCGCACGCGTCAATCTGACCTCGGCCTTAGCGTAGTCGCCACTGCGAAGAAGGTCCTGTCCGAGGTTGTAGAGAATCTCAAAGGTTCCAGGCGCTAATGCATCGGCTTTTTCAAGTTCAACCTGCGCGGCCTTGTACTGTTTTTCAGAAGCCAGCATAACACCAAGCGAAAAGTGAACCTGTACGTCGTTCGTGCTCGACGAGGAGAGATCTGTCGCTGCCCGCAAGGCGTCTGCGGTTCTTCTGCTCTGGAAATAGGCCCGGATGAGATTGAAGCGCGTGGCGACATTCACGGGATGAACGCGCTCAAAGTGCGGGATGGCCTCAGCGGGAGAGCCCTTCATCATGAGAAGGACACCGAGGTTGTAGTTCCCCTCCTGATTTCCCGGATCAAGACGCACAGCCGTGCGGAACTCTTTCTCAGCAAGGTCAGGCCGCCTCTGAGCTACATAGAGGTTGCCCAGGTTGTTATGCGTCTTGGTCGAAGTGGGGCTGAGTTGCAGAGCCTTCTGGAAGGATGCTACGGCGCCTGAGTAATCTTGCTGGTCGGTTTGGATGATTCCCAGAAGGTTATAACCTTCAACGCTCGAGGGATGCCGCTCGAGTTCCCGCAATGCTTTCGTCCGTGCCTCGCTGAGGCGATTTTGCTGAATGAGGACTTCTACCTGCTGGAAGTCCGCAGAGGTTTGTGAGGGGTGGTGCTGTGCGGTACACGACAAGCTTGCAACAAGAATCACACACAGTGTGATAGTGCGAGCCGACCTTGACCATGCCTCTACGAATTCGTTCATAGCATCGAATGAGGGGCGAGCGCCCCTGCTCCCGGCGCGTTGTGAGGTGCTCATCAAGCCGATCATTGTAGCAACTCCAGGGCCTGCTTCGCGTTCGGGTTCTGCGGCTGCGTGCGAAGCAACTCGCGCAGGACCTCCTTTGCCTTTTCCTTGTCATGCTGCATGGCGTAGAGGCGGGCAAGATTGAGATAGGACTGATCGAAATTCGGAGCGACGCGGATTCCGGACCTGAATTGCTCTTCCGCCTTTGAGTAATCCTGCCCTCGCACGAAGAGAACGCCGAGGTTGTTGATTGCTTCGGGGTAGTCCGGGCGCAAACCAACTGCCCTCTGCAAATAGTCTGACGCACGCTGCATCTGATTGTGCTGGGCGTAGAGCATGCCTAGACTGTAGTTGATTTCAGGATCGTCCGGCTGAAGCTCAAGCGCGTGGGTCAGACACTCCTGCGCCTTGTCAAACGATTGCTTTCGTCTGTAAACATTCCCGAGGTTCAGGAGCGCGACAGCATACCGCGGCCTGAGAAGCAGAGACTGCTGGAAATCCTGGATGGCTTCTTCGGGATGACCTTGCTGGGCATCGATCATTCCAAGGTTGTTCCATGCCTCGGGATGATTCGGCTGAAGTTTCACTGCGTGTTCGAGATATTTCCGCGCCTGCTGAAAGTCATTCTTCCGCAGGTTGAGGGTGCCAAGGTTGTAGTAGGCGTCGGCGTTGTCAGGCTTTGTGGCGATGACCTGCTGAAAGGACTCCGCCGCCTGATCCAGGTACCCGTGCTGGAACATGGCCACACCGAAAGTAAAATCATTGCGGAGGAAGGCGTCCTGGGCCAGCACTCCTCTGAACGGGAGCGCTTTCAGCATGCGGTCAGCGGCGGTTGTTGGGACGGACTTCACGTCCTTTAGTAGTCCCTCAAAGTCCGTCGGTCCCTGATACACCTTCACGATCATGCCATCTCGATCAAGCAGGAAGGATGTGGGAATCGCCAGGTCCCTGTGGCGCCCGAACAGATGACGGTAGATAAGGTTGTAGATGCCCGCCACGTCTTCCGTGGCCACTAGGACGGGGAAGGAGAGCCGTGGTTGCGAGGCGATTGAACGCGCTCGTGGTTGCTGAGCTACATCGTCAACATTCACAGCCAGAATCTCAATGTTGCTCCCGGTGAGTGCCGGACGTTGCCGATTGAGAAGCTTCAACTGATCGAGGCTTGCCGGAGCTGTTGTCGCCCAGAAATGGAGCAGCACAAAGCCGCCGCGTAACGATTGGAGTTTCCGCATGCTCCCTGCGAGATCAGGCAGGGAGAATTCCGGGGCCTTCAGCGGTTCAATGAGCCATGTTTCGACCAGCGACGGCAGGGGCGCCAAATCTGGTTGCGGTCCGGTTCGTGCGTAGGGTTCAGGCGTTGCTGCGTAAGGCTTTGGCGTGAATGAAGGGGAGCCCTCTTCAATTTCAATTCGGTGGTCCAGAGGAAGTTGTTCAAACTGCTGTGAGAGACCGGAAGGCCAGTGAATCCTGGCCCGAATCGGACCTTCCACTTTTCCGACCCCAAAAAACAACTCCTTGGAGTGCTGTGCCAGAAACCCAGATCCCGCCTGCAGATACTTTGTCTGGCGAAGCCCGTCCACTTCTACCGTGATCGAAGTCCCGATGGCGTCGCGATTGCTTTTGTGTCCTCGCAATCGGAACGAGATGGAGTGGCCGATGGGCTTCATCACGTTGTGCAATATCCGCAGCTGCGGAGCATTCCTGTTCTTGAGGATGACCTCGAGCCGCCCGTCGTGATCGATATCGGCGAGAGCAAAGGAGCGGCTATCCTCAAGAAAATCCAGTCCCGTGGGGCCTGAAGCCTCTGAGAATGTGCCGTCGTGGTTATTCACAAACATCACGTTTCGCGCGTAGCCGTGCCAGGTGTTGTCTGAGCGGATCAATTCGTTGATGGCGTTCCATCCGTGCTCGTAGGACAAAGACGGCGTTGAGTCCTCAGATGATTTCGCGACGACCTGGCGCCAGAAAAAACTCGCGAGGTCACCACGTTCGGGGCCGGAGATGTAGCCGTTCGCAACGTACAGATCCGCAAAGCCATCGTGATCGAAATCCCAGAAGTCAGAACACCAGGACCAACGACCCATCTCCACGCCTGCCTGGTGGCCGATGTTTTCAAACGTCCCGTCCCCTTTGTTTCGATAAAGGGCGTTGCCTCGCGCGTGTCTCTGATAGAGTTCGCGGATGTTTTCAGGGGCCTGTTGATGGAACTGCTTTTGACCTGAAACCCTTTGCCCGGCGGCCTCCCACATGCTTGGTACATAGATGTCCTGGCGCCCGTCATTGTCAAAATCGGACCAGCAGCAGCTCATGCCGGCGCCGACGCTCTCAACGTGAGCTTCTTTTGAGGAAACGATGAACGTTCCATCGCCGTTGTTGCGATACAGCTGAGAGCTCCCGAAATCGTTGGCCACGAAGAGATCGGGCAGGCCGTTGGAATTGGAATCGCCCCAGGCGCAGGCGAAACTGTATCGATCGTTATCCGCGCTTAATCCCGCAGCTTCGGTCGTCTCGACAAATGTTGCGTTCCCTTGGTTGTGGAACAGGCAATTTGGCGGGCCGTTACGCGCATCGTAGTACGGGATTGGATAGTGATACTGATCTAGGCCCAGGTAGTACATGTACATGCAGAAGTAAATATCGAGACGCCCATCGTGGTCATAGTCCGCGACTGCTGCATGTGTGAAGGTGCCCTGCGGTGGACGCGCAAATTTGAAGGCATCGCGCTTGAGGGAGAAGGTGCCATCGCCCTGGTTGAGGAACAGCAGAGGGCCGGTACCGCAAACCACTAGAAGATCCTGGCGGCCCTTGTTCTCAAAGTCGGCGAACAGCGCACACGCAGTGTTGTCGAGCACTCCGACGCCAGCCTTCTCGGTGACGTCTTCGAAGGTACCATCGCCCTGGTTGCGGTAAAGCCGGTTGGGCAGCCCGGCCGGCTGACAGACATAGAAATCATCAAAGCCGTCATTATCGAAATCACCCGCAGCCACGCCATTGTTGCAGTAAACGTCAACGCCGACGGCGCCATCCAGAACGGTGCGCCAATGGTCGGCGCCACGAAGCATCTGTTCTTGGTAGGATTCAGTTCCGGCGAGGGCCTGCGAGGTGACGTCAATGAAGACGGGTCCGCTCGAGCTGCATACCGTTTCTTCGCGTGCTTCCCACTTGCGCGCCTTCCAGGCTTGCGACACGTCGCGGAACCACTCCGTGTGCCAGGATCCAACGCGCTCTTCGCGCCCATCGCCTTCAGTGTGGGCGACGATGTCGTAGCGGATCTCGAGGAGAACGGAGAGCGGGGCGGTGGTAATTTGCTCGATACCGCAGATTTCAAACTCCGCGGTATCGATCCGCGAGGCCTTACCCAACCAAAACTTCATGCTTTGAACAAAACGGTCGCGCCCCGGAACGAGATCGGGAGCAAACTGCCTTCTCACCACAGTCACTCCGTACGACGAACGCACGACGGATTCCTTGGCGGCGACAAGGGTAGACCCTTCGATCGAGTTATCGAGAAAGCTCGCCAAACCCGCGAGGTTCTGTGCCGGCGATTTCAGGTCATGGCTCCATTGCTTGAGGATCGATCCGATTTCAAAGGCATATTTCTCGGAAACGTATTCATCGGAACCGGGAGGTACGAGTCGAAGAACATCCGCTAAGGGAGATTGGGCAGGATAGTGGGGGGTCAAACGAATGTCGGAAAAGGGAAACGCCGGCCTCTGCCCAGATGAGTCCTTCGCAGGTTCGAACAGCAGCGAGGACCCACGGAATGCTGCCGGACGAAGAAGCAGAGGCGCCAGTCCCATGCTCTTGAGAATTGCCCGCCGGGAAATGGACCGAGTTTCGTCTTTTAATCGCGACATCATTGCGAAGGGGTTCCGTGAAGCCGGCGAGATGTCCGCATAATAGCACCTGGCCCAAACACAGCTGATGGCGCTTTCCGTCTTCCGCCACCGAACTGATTGCATATGTTTGTTTCAAACCAGAGGATGTGGAAGAAACGGTTGCGAGGGTGTCTCCGACGAGCGTTTAGCGGGACAAGCCGTTCCACCGACCGATTTTTGCACTTCCGTTATTGACCGGACAATCTATCCTGCAAATTAATGAATTTACAGTAGATAAGTCCCTCATATTGAGGCGTGGCACGGGGCTGGCTGAAATGTCCACAGATGCCAAGTCCCTATCTCATCCTTTCGATTGACAAATATCACACGAATGTACTAGGCTTCCTCGCACGTTAGTAACCGTTTACAAAACGGTTCCCCAAAAGAGGGTTTCTCACCCCACGGAGATGTCCAAAGAAAACAAGGAAATAAAGGAACGGAGGGTATTCGGATGGGCCTTGATCGCAAGACTTCAATATGCTTGAGGGCGTTCAGCTACTTGGTCCTCATATGCGTTTGCTTCCTCCTCTGCCAGAGCCGAAACGCGTTCGGCCAGGTTGACGAAGGAGCAATCACCGGGACCGTACAGGATGCCTCTGGCGCGGTTGTTCCCGACGCGGAGGTGACCCTCTTAAACACCGACGTGGGTCTGACTCTGCAGACTAAGGCAAACAGCACCGGCGGATATACCTTCTCGCCGCTCAGAATTGGGCACTACACTGTGTCCGCGTCTGCCAAAGGCTTTTCCAAGACGACCCAGAAGAATTTGACATTGAACGTCGCGCAGGTGTTGCAGGTCAACATTCAACTTAAACTGGGCTCTGCCACTGAAACCATAGAGGTCACGACTGCACCGCCATTGCTGCAAACCGAAGAAGCCTCAGTCGGTCAGGTGATTGGCCAGCAGGAAGTGAATGCGCTGCCCCTCAATGGACGCAACTTCACCTTCCTTGCCCAACTCGGCGCCGGCATGCAAACACCGCAGGCCGACACACGCGGCAATGCAGCGTCGGGAGCATTCTCGGCCAATGGCCTGCGCCCCGCTCAAAATAACTACTTGTTGGACGGCATCGACAACAACTCCAACGCCGTCGACTTCCTGAACGGAACAAACTTTGTCATCCTCCCTCCGGTTGACGCGATTCAGGAATTCAAGGTTCAGACGGCGGACTTCAGCGCTGAATTGGGCCGTTCCGCCGGCGCCGTACTCAACGCAACCATCAAGTCCGGAACCAATAGTCTTCACGGTGCGGCATGGGAGTTCTTCCGCAACGATAAACTCGACGCCGCGGACTGGTTTGAAGACAACTCGTCTACCCCCACAAAGGGCAAGCTTCGTCTGAATCAGTTCGGAGCGATGGCCGGCGGCCCGATCATCAAGAACAAGTTCTTCTTCTTCGGCGACTATGAAGGCAAGCGCCGCGTTCAGGGAACTTCATTTACAAATTCGGTTCCGACTTCCTTGGAGCGCAGCAGCGGCTACACCAACCTCAGCGACATCCTTACCCAGCAGGCTGGAGCAGCCAGAACCGATATCCTTGGCCGATCCATTCAAAGGGCCGCAATTCTGGATCCCGGCACGACGCGATTCGTCGCCAAAGGGGCAGTCGATCCGGTTTCGGGCTTGACGAATAATTCCGGCGCCGACGGCTATGTTCGTGATCCCTTCAGCTCCGTGTGCGGACCGGGGACAAAGAGCTTTACCACGGCCGTCTGCCCCGACCTCAATATGCTTCCCACTGCCCGTATCGATCCAAATGCGGTTAAGCTGTTGAACCTGTATCCCGCGCCGAATGCCGGCTTGGGCACCTACCAGGACAGCCCTGGCCTGTACGAGCATTCCAATACCTTCGATACGCGCGAAGACTTCAACCCCAACGAGAAGAACCAGATCTTCGCCCGCTTTAGCTATGCCGATGACCCGCAGTTTATCCCAGGTCCGTTTGCGGGCGTGGCCGATGGCGGAGCCTTCCAGCAGGGCGTCCAGACCGCAAAATCCGCCCAGATGGTCGCGGCCTACACGTTCGTCTTTAACCCGAACACGATCAACCAGGTGCGCGGAGGGTTCGCCCACCTGCACACCACTCGCTACGGCCCAGTGGGCGGCCAGACGGGAATCCCGGCTCAATATGGAATCTCCGGTATTCCGCAGGTGGCCGAGAACGGTGGTCTGCCTAATTTCTACATTGGCAACTTGACGAATCTGGGCAGCAACAACTTTCTTCCTTCGGACGAAGTCAGCGCGACGATCCAGGTCACTGACGACTTCACTAAGATCTACGGTAAGCACAACTTCAAGATGGGCGTTGAGTACCAGCACGTCAAGTTCTCCACCTTGCAGCCGGCCTGGTCGCGTGGCGCTTTCCAATACACCAGTAATTTCACCGATATTCCGAACGAGGGCAGCACCAACGGTGGAATGGCTCAGATGCTGTTGCCTCCAATCGCGGCGCCGACCACCATCGAAGGCAACCCGAATCCGAACGGATTCAGTTACTCTGGCGGCTCCGACCACGTCTACGCATCCAACATCAACAAGACTTACGACGAAAAGATTTACTTCGCCACCTACTTCCAGGACGACTGGAAGATGACTCCGAAGCTGACGCTGAATCTTGGTCTGCGCTGGGACTATTTTGGGCCGATTAACGAGCAGAATGGCGGCCAGGCCAATTTCGTTCCAATCGCCGAGCCGCAAAAGGGAATGGGCGCGCCGACCTTCATTGTCCCTGCCTCCGGAAAGGACAGCCGGGCACTGTCCACGAGTTCAACCTGCGCAGGCGTAGGTTGCGTGGGTTTCATCGATCTATTGGCACAGGACGGGATCAGCCTGCTCCAAACCAACAAATACGGGCAAGGGCTCCTGCTAACGCAAAAAACAAACTACGCGCCACGCGTGGGCCTCGCCTATCAAATCTCTCAGAAATGGGTGGCACGCGGTGGGTTCGGCCTGTTCTTCAACTCGTTCGAAAACCAGGGATACGGACCCAACATCGGCGAGAACTATCCATTCGTATACAACCTCGACTACAGCCCGCATGTCGCTTCAGGCATTTCGTCCCAGGTTGCGCCAACCAGCTACAACACTCCGTTCAGCGGGTGCGCCTCGGCTGGTCCGGGTGGAACCGCATCTTTTGAGTCCGGCTTCTCGTGTATTCCATTTACGCCGACTGCTGTAAACGCTCTCGGACTGGGGTTGCAGGGTCTTCAGTTCGACTACCAGACCCCGAGCACCGTCAGCGCAAACGGGACCATCCAATACTCGGTCACGCACACCTTGTCTGCCACGGCATCGTATGTCTATACCCATGGCGCGAATCTTCAGGGCGGGGTCGGCTATCAAAACGTGTCGCAGATTCTGCCGGCTGGCATCAGCACCAAGCCGTACATCCCATTCTCCGACTTCGGAGGTGGCAGCTACCAGGCAACCTATGGTGTCAGCTCGTATCACGGTCTGCAAACCAAACTCGAACAGCAGTACTCGAATGGCTTGACATTCCTTCTCGCTTACACCTGGTCTAGAACGATGTCGGATGCAGGCGACTTGTTGAATGGAGGCAGTACGGGAGGGCTCCGCACCTACGCGATACCAGGGCTTGGCCCAAAATTCGATTATGCCAGGGCTGACTTCGATATTCGCCAGGTACTCCATTTCAGCGGCGGGTACGAACTGCCAGTCGGCAAGGGCAAGAAGTACATGGACCAGGGCGGCGTCACCAACGCCATTCTGGGAGGGTGGTCTACCAACTGGATCGTAACCCTGCAAGGCGGCCAACCCATCAACTTCAATTGCCCCAGCGGAACAGTCTCGGGACCGAGCTGCAACGATATCCTTTTATCCGGCAAGAACCCGCAACTCGGGATCAAAGTCAAGACATCCGGCGGATACCACGGGCCATTCTGGGTCGGAAATCCGGCGGCATTCAGCCAACCTTGCCAGTTGGGTGGCACGCCCGGCAATACCGTTCCAATTCCAGAGTCTCCAGCCGGATGCGTGCCTCTGAATGGTGCTGCCGCGCTGGGCGGCAAGCCGGGGCAGATTTCCGGACCGGGATTCCACCGCCTCGACTTCTCGATGTTTAAAGGATTCAAGATCAACGAGCGCTTCTCGCTGCAGTTCCGCTCGGAGTTCTTCAACATCCTCAACCACCCGAACTTCAACGCGCCAAACTTCGGTGGCAACGGCGTCGCATCGATTGGCGGTTCGGGTACCTACACAAGCAGCACCTTCGGTGCAATTGGATCCACTCGCGATGCGCCATTCGATCCGAGGCAAATTCAATTTGCTTTGAAGCTGTACTACTAAGCTAAGATGGAAACACCCTGGGAGGGCACGCCTGATCGGTGCCTCCCTGGGGTGTTTCTTTTGCGGAATGCTTTGCTCACCTCGCGGACGCGGAGGGGAACTGTGAGCAGGAGATCTCGGCTTCGGCTCTCGCTTCTCTGTGTGCTTCTAGCCTGCGCAGCATTTGCAGCAGCCCAGGACGTCCAGAAGCAGAAACTGGATCGCCAGTACCAAACCGCGGCGGCAGATTACGATGCGGGGCGGTTTGCAGAAGCAGCAGCCCTGCTAGATGCCGTCTTACCCTACGCAACCAACAGTTATGAAGTCCATGAGCTTCTGGGCATGGTCTACGCCGCGCTGTCAGAAAATGCAAAAGCAGTAGAGCACCTCAAAACCGCAGTTCAATTGAAGCCGGATTCCGCGGAAGCCAGGAACAATCTTGCGGCCAGTCTGTTGCATGCCGGAAAAGCAGCATTAGCTGGAGAACAATTCCGCAAAGCACTTGAGTTGGAGCCACACAGCTACGATGCCAACCACAACCTGGGCGAGTATTACATTCAATCAGGAAAGCTGGCTGACGCCCGGCCACTGCTCGAAGAGGCGCAGAGGATCAGTCCGACCTCCTACGACAACAGCTACGATCTGGCGATGACCGACTTTCTGCTTGGGAATCTTGAACAGGCGAGGACGGTTGTTCAAGATCTGGCGAAAATGAAGGACACGGGAGAATTGCACAACCTCCTGGGACAGATCGACGAGAAGGACAGTAAGTTTGTGGCGGCGGCCAATGATTACGAGACCGCAGCTCACATGGATCCCAGCGAGGAGAACCTGTTCGATTGGGCAAGCGAGATGCTTCTCCACAGGACCTACGAGCCGGCCATCGCCATCTATCAGCAAGGCGCGAAGCGGTATCCCAATTCGCCCCGCATTTTGATTGGGCTTGGATTGTCGCTCTACTCGCGGGGCAAGTATGACGACGCAGTGAAGGCCTTGATTGCGGCAGCCGATCTTAACCCCTCCGATCCGCGGTGTTATCTTTTTCTCTCTAAGGCTTACAACAGTTCCCCTCTTCAAGCGGATGAGGTGATCCAAAGATTTCGCCGGTATGCCGAGCTGCAGCCCAATAGCGCGTTGGCTCAGTACTACTACGCAATCAGCTTGTGGAAAGGCAAGCGGACTGAAGACTCCAGCCTGGATCTGAAAACAGTGCAGTCTCTGCTCGAAAGATCGATTGCATTGGATGACTCGCTGGCCGACGCCCACGTGCAGCTCGGGAATCTCTACGCCGACCAGCACAAATACGAGCAATCGATTCCATACTACGTGCGCGCTCTGGAATTGGATCCAAATTTGGCGGATGCCCACTATCGCCTGGGAACGGACTACGTTCACGTGGGACAAAAAGACAATGCACAGAAGGAGTTCGCGGTCTACCAAAAGCTGCGGGCCGAACACCTGGCAGAAGTCGACAAGGAGAGGGCCGAGGTGCAGCAATTCGTATACTCAGCCAAGGCTCCCGACTCCGCCAAGCCGTGAAGCCGACACTTCGAACGCAGTGTGTGTGCAGCAATCCTGGGCCGTGAATTGCCGGGGCGCAACAAGAGACAAGAGCGGATGAATGACAAGGATGAGTTGAGTCTATGTGCGCGTGATCAAACAAGCCGATAACTTCTCTCTATCTCGCGTTGAGAAAGGCTAAGTTCAGCGCATATAATCCATGCTACTTTTATGTGGTTTCTTCGATAGAGGCGCTACTTCCACGGAGCGGTTTGGAAAGGTTTACTCATGGAGAATGGTGTTCGCATCGCCACTCGGATCGGTTCTGCATTAGCCGCCCACTCTGAATCTTTGGAGGATGGCTCAAAGCGCAGGTTCCTGCAAGCCGCGGGACTGCTCGTGGCCGGGCTCATGCTTCCTCAAACTCGCGCGGATGAGGCTCCGCTGGCAGCGCAAGGCTCCGGGCACAAAGTGATCGTGGTGATCGTGGGCGGCGTACGCCGCGCGGAGACATTCTCGCGCGAAGGACTTGAGAATATCCCGCATCTCTCCGCTGAATTGCTTCCCAAGGCTCTGTTCTATCCTCATGCACGCAATGAAGGAGTGACTGCGCACTTCAACGCGATTTCGAGCATCCTTACCGGCAACTGGCAGCGAGTGGACGATTGGGGCAAGCTTGCTCCCACTACCCCGACGCTGTTCGAGCAGTTTCGCAAGGGACAGCGCGTTGACCGCAGCGATACCTGGGTTGTAGCCAGCAATAAGGCGCTCACCAGCCTCATCGGCGCAAGTTCCGACTCAAACTACGGGCCCGCCTATGGCGCCAATGTCGTCTTTCCCAAGCAACTGATGTTGATGGCGGTTGCGGATGCGCTGCGCGGCGGCCGAACGGCCAACATGGCAGATCGCAGCAAGGTTGAGGCAGAGTTGCAAAGCGCGATGGAAGGCAGCAACTACGAAGGCTTGGGTTGGAATGTGTTCGATGCGGCAGACCGGCTTGATCCACGCGTGCAGAGCAGCATTCAGACCGCGGTTGCCAACTTCGTGCACGCCGGCGGCCCTACGTCCGGCGACGAACTTACGTTTTACATGGCGCGCGAAGTGATGCGGAAATTTTCGCCGCGCGTATTGGTGGTTGCTTTCTCTGACGTGGAGGCCGCGCATTTTGGTTCGTACGCGCTGCATCTGTCGGGGATCAAAACGGCAGACCGTCTGGCTTACCAATTGTGGCAGGAGGTGGAAGAAAACCCCGGCTATCGCACTAAGACCACGATGGTCGTTCTCCCGGAGTTTGGGCGAGACCCAGATGGTTCATCGACCAACGGATTCTTCAATCACCGCGCCAATGAAGAGTCGACGCGCGATACATGGATGATGGCTCTGGGTGCGGCAGTCGAGAAGCCGCAGATTATCGAACGCCCCATTCGTCACGTCGACCTCTGTCCCACACTCGCCGGGCTTCTCGGTTGCCGGCCTATGGATGCACAAGGCGCAGTACTCACGGAGTTTCGTGGCTAGCGGGCTCGAGCGTGATATGGCAGGGTTCCTCAAGAAAGGGATGATGGCAGTCGCGGACAAATTGCCGAATGACCTCGAGAGCGCATTGGACAAGGGCGTGCTCAAACGGCTGCCGTTGACCTTCCTCCCGTTCGTGAATCAACAACTCGGCCAATGGGAGCACCTGTTTCCCAACGAGCGGCGATCGGTCGAGAGACTTCTGCTTTATGTGGCGAGCTTGAGTCAGGAGCAATCTTCCGCACTCTTCCGGGATGTGGTCGCACTAGAAGACAAGATGGACGTTCGCCACTGGCAATTCTCAACGAGTGAACAGACCATCCAGAACTCCTCAGAGCTGGCGCGTTCGCCGTACTTTCAGGAGTGGCGTCGCGCCGTGCAGGCGGTCTTCGACGCAGCAGACCATCATGCAGCAGAGGTCAGAGGAGCCGAGGTCAATCAGGGAAATCGGCTGGTCTTGCTCGACATTCCCAAGGCGCTTCCGCTGGATGCGGCAACAGCATGGCGGCGCTGGCACGGAATTGGAAAGCCAATCAGAATCGATCTCGCCACTTCCGGCTCACCGCAAAGCCCATTCGACTTTCTTCTTAACGGCAATCGAAAAGAGGCGGGCCTGTCAACACGTGGAGTGCTGGACGCAGCCCAAAACCGCCCAGACACGCCGGCTGCGGATACGTGGGTCGTGGATGCGGGAAGAAGTCTTGTCGACTCTGTTCTGAGTTATCGGGCGCCCGATACACGCATTGCGCCAGCCATCCTGCTGAGCTACGCAAGACTGGATTCGTATCGCCAAAACTTCTCACACGAAATGAACACCATGCGCAAGGACCTTGCCGATGCGGACGCCGTCTTCGATCGTCTGCGCAACGTTGATGTGACTCCATGGTGCCCTTCAGAGGTCGCCGCGGACCCGGCAGTTCGCGAGTTCGTGCGGTCGCTGTATCTCACCGGAAACGGCGCCGTCATCTTTGGCAACTCGTTTGTGGAGTGGGCAGCTTCTGAAGCGTTTCGGCGTGCACGTCCTGGCTTTCTGGCGGCGCAGTTCGGAGTACGCAGCAAGCCAAAACCCTTTACCGGTGTGGCAGTGTTCGAAAATCCTGACCAGGTCAATCCCCTGCCTGCAGTGGACGATTTTCAAGGGAGCGCCGTGGACGCACAGATGCTGGCGCTTTATGTGTGGCTGGCCGCTGGCCGTTACGAGGAATATCAACGCTCGACCGTATGCGTCTGTCTGGCCGAAAGCCTCGCGCAGGCCTACCTCGTTGCACCACCGGAGTTCGCTCTCGATAAGCAGACGGAGCCTGTCTCGCTCGAGCAGCTGGGCCGCGCACTTTGCAACTGGATTGCTTAACAGGATTGCTCAAACATCAGAAAGAGAGTTGATCAATGATTCGACGCGATTTTATCAAGACGGCCGGTGCGGTATTGGCCTCGACAGCTATGCCTGGGACATCCGCGCTTGCCGACGCGCAGGTTGTTGCGGGCCGGGACATTCATCCCATCAATCGCAATTGGCGGTATCATCCGGCGAAGGTGGACGGCGCGGAAAAGCCAGGTTTCGACGATTCGAAGTTTGAGCGCGTCGTGGTTCCTCATACCAACATTCAATTGCCGTGGCACAGCTTCGACGACAAGGATTACGAATTCATTTCCACCTATCGGCGTCGTTTCAGGTTTCCGAAAGGAGCGCAGGGCAAGCGCGTGTTTGTTGACTTCGAAGGCGTGATGACTGCCTCAACTGTGTGGATCAATGGCGTTCATTTGGGAGAGTATAAGGGCGGCTTTACTCCCTTCTCGTTTGAATTGACCAAGCACCTGCACCCTGATGCGGAGAACGTGCTGGTTGTGCAAGTGGACTCCACCGAACGTGCCGACATTCCGCCATTCGGGTACGAAATCGATTACATGACGTTTGGAGGAATGTATCGCGAAGTTGCACTTCGCGTGGTCCCGCACACTTACATCGATAACATCTTCGCGCAACCAAAAGATGTGTTGAGCGGCAGTCCGTCGCTCGAAGTGAACTGTTTTCTAGCCGGCGAACCGGCCGGCGACGGCGATCTCTCTATTGAAGTCGAACTGCGCGACGGCGATCATATGGTGGCCAAGGGCGCCCAGACAATTCCGCGAGCCGCAGACGCGGGTGAAGCTTCAACGGCGGACGCCGCACTCGATCCTTATACAGACGCTGCTGTTTACGCCACTACGCAGACGCTTAAGGAACCGGCTCGCCATACCGTGTTGCTTGCTCATCTCGGCAATGTGCAACTCTGGGATCTTGAGAAACCCCATCTCTACACCGTGCATGTCAAGCTACTGCGCTCGGGCCACGTAATTGATGAAGATTCTCGTCGTGTCGGTTTTCACGAGGCGGTCTTCACCGACCATGGTTTTTCATTGAATGGCAAAGTCATCAAGTTGCGTGGTCTTGATCGCCACCAGACCTTTCCATTTGCGGGGCAGGCCATGCCGGGGCGCGTGCAGCGCAAAGATGCCGATATCCTGCGCAAGGGCCTCCACTGCAATATTGTGCGCACTTCGCATTATCCTCAGTCGCGCCATTTCCTCGACCGCTGCGATGAGATTGGCTTGCTTGTGCTCGAAGAGATCCCAGGCTGGCAGCATATCGGCGACGAGCCATGGAAACAGGTGGCCATCGACAACGTCGGCCGCATGATTCGCCGAGACTGGAATCATCCGTCGATCATTCTTTGGGGCGTGCGAATCAACGAGTCTTTGGACGACCATAGCTTCTACACGCGAACCAACGCTCTTGCGCATGCGCTAGACGATTCGCGCCAGACTGGCGGAATCCGGTATTTTCAGCAATCCGAGTTTCTTGAAGACGTGTTCACGATGAACGATTTTGGGTTCCCGCTGAAGGCCCCGAATCATCCGCGCTATCTGAACACCGAATTTGCGGGGCACACTTTTCCCACCAAGACGACGGACGACAACGAGCGGCAGCGCGAGCATACCTTTCGCCACGCACGTGTCCACAATCAGCTTGCCTCCGATGCTCAGTATGCAGGCGGGATCGGCTGGTGCGCTTTCGACTACAACACGCATGCGAACTTTGGCTCGGGCGATCGCATTTGCTATCACGGCGTGACGGATATCTTTCGTGAGCCGAAGCCAGCTGCGGGATTCTACAAGTCGCAGTGCGATCCTGAAGAAGAAATCGTGCTCGAGCCTGCGTTCCATTGGGCGCGCGGCGACGAGTCGATCGGCTTTACCAAGGCAGTGTTCTGCTCAAACTGCGATCACATCAAACTGTTCGCGCGCGCGGGCAGCGTCGAAGGCAATCCGTGGGTGCCGATCGTAGAGGTTGATCCCGATCGCAGTGAGTTTGGCCATTTGAAGTATCCGCCCTTCGTTGTGGATATGAGCAAACTGAACCTGCGCGAGGTTCGTCTTGGATGGGGCGACTTGCGCATGGAAGGATACATCAATGGGAAGATGGTTATCTCAAAATCGATCTCGGGCAGCGGCGTGGATCGCAAACTGGCCGTGCTACCGGACGATCACGAATTGATGGCCGACGGAGCGGACACGACGCGCGTTGTTGTGCGCGTCACGGATGAGTTTGGCGCCATGAGGACCTTCGCGAACGATCCCATCACCTTCACGCTGGAAGGGCCGGCAAAGCTGATTGGAGACAACCCGTTCGCGTTGATCGGCGGAACGTGCGCTGTGTGGATTCGTGCAGGGGAAATGCCAGGCACTGTGCGTCTGACCGCGAAGCATCCGCGGCTCGGCTCGCAGACAGTTGCCTTCACATTGAAGGCAACGCCGCCGGAATCGATCTAAACACAACGTCATAAGTAAT
>PLXP01000262.1 GCA_003151435.1 Acidobacteriaceae bacterium | reverse complement strand
ACCTGCTATTTTGGACAGCAATGATTGGCACCACGAGCAGCAGAGGCCTGATAGCTCTCTGTAAGCGAAATGGGATTGAATTGTTCATGGTGCCTAGAGCACGGAGAAATAGCCCACAGCCATTTATCCAGATTTCAGACCGCGCAAAGCTCTTGGAAGCCCGAACAAAGTGAGTCAACCCGCCTCGAAACCGCAATGCTCAACAAGAGACCTCAAGAGAGACAAATCTCGAAGTTCACGATCTCGACGTGCGATTCTCCGCCAGCCAAACGCGACACACCATGCAGGTGTAAGATCCGCGCAGTCAACGATCCAGCGAGCAGAGGGACTCATACAATGATTTCCGCTTCGCAGCTTTACGATTTCGTTCACTGTCCGCACAGAGTATGCATGGATGCATTCGGTGATACAACCCAGCGAGATGAAACGTCGCCTTTTGTAGAGCTCTTGTGGGAACAAGGCCTCATTCACGAGAACGCAATTGCTGAAGGGCTCACGATTACCTCAAACATAAAATTGATAGATCTGGCCGACCGCGAACGAGAAACCCTGGCCGCCATGGCTCGTCACGAGCCACTCATTTATGGCGGACACCTGTCGGTGGGTGATTTAGTCGGAGAACCTGATCTCCTGGAATGGACCGGTAGCGGATACACACCTGATGACATCAAGTCTGGCTCGGGCTTTGAGGGAGACGAAAGTGAGGGCAAACTCAAGAAACATTATGCATTCCAGCTTGCGCACTATGTGTTCATTCTCGAGCAACTAGGCCTCGCAGATCCAGCTCGCTCCCCCTACATCGTCGACCGTGAGGGTAGACGCGTCGCGTAGGCACATGCCGCGCACCGCATGAAAAGCAAGTCAAATGCCTAGGAGAAAACACCCATGGCCGCCGTCGCAACCACTGGCAATACCAGCACAAGACCGACCCGGCAATGTCCGCAAAAAAGAGACAGTGCCGGACGGTCCAGTGCCTCATCGAGTAGCTTAAAGCCGGATACTCCAATGCGCTCACCGCCCACCTGAACGCGATGAGTCGCACTCACAACTCCTCGATTGGCAACATCCTCGAATTCGCACGGCGGAGGCCGGACACGACTCACGTCGCTGGCCCCTGGATGTGGAACAAGCTTGAACACAAAATGAAGCAGATCGAGAACGACCTCGAACAGTCGCATCTGTAGCCGCTGGTTGGGAACTCATGGTCAGCAAACAACGCCGAAGCCTCGGTCCCTGTTCGACGCGGGATTCCGGGGCGCGTCCCTGGGCCATCACAAACGGTATGCATCTGGACTTCATTCGGCTTGGCCGGCCGAGAACAGTTCCACCTGGTGTGTGAAACATCACGAGTGCTGCGGCGCCGGGTGCTCTGGGGCGTCAACTTGAGAATCGAAAGACGTCATTTTTCGGGTAATAGACCCCAAAACTGGCCCCTCCGATTCTGCCTCTATGGGAAGCGGCTGCGACACTGGCCCTGGAGAATTTGGCTTGCTGCTCCCGATTGCCGGCACGGAGACACCTCTGAGCTAGGGAGCGACGTCGGTGATCGTAACTCGCAGCTCACAGGAGCGGAGCCGTTAATTCCTGGCAAGCGATAGGCCGCCCTTTGGACCATGACTGCGTTAGAAACCAACCTCGACGGGCAGGAAAATCCGGGTTTCAAACCCCAAATCCTGCGTTCCACGAGCCGATTCCTGGGACCTCGCCGCGCGCCGCGAATTGAACCAGACCGATAGCAAGGATTTCATAGCCAGAGTAATGCGCAGAAGCATTCGCCCTTGGCCAATAAAGTATTCCTTGGCGGGGCCCCGGGACCAACCCGAGCGTCTGCAATTGGACCTCGTTCAGCCCAGACGACCGGTGGAGACCGATTCTGCCCAGCACGTCAAACATCGCGAGTGCTGTGTTTCCTGGTTTCACATGCTACTGACAGTAGCACCGGAAGGGCCCAATTTGGGGTAAAGAACCCGAAAAGTCGTCCTGCCGATTCTGCCTCAGCGGGAAACGGCCACGAGGCAGCCGATTGAGAATGCTACTCACTGCTCCCGACTGCCGGCGCGATGGTGCCCAGGAGCCTTGGGGCCGCGGCTATGATCGTAACTCGCTGCTCGCGGCTGCGGGGCCTTTGAATCCAGGCGAGCCGACGGCTGGTCTTATGGAACAGGCGGGCATACGCGGAGTGTTTAGACGAGATCTAAAACTGCGGTTTTAAACCCCAAATTTCAGGTTCAATTCTCTGAAGCCCCGGACCTGGCCGCGCGCCGCGTATTGGACCCGACAGCCAGCCGTGAGTTCCCGACAAGCGAAAAGCGCCGGGGCCTCAGACCTCGTCCAATGCAGCGTTACGGACCGGATCCTCAGGACCTATCTGAACTACCATCGTCCCTGCGCCCAGGCCGACGTCGAGATCGATGAGAAAGGCCGCAAACGCATCCGCTACAAACGCTATCAGACTCCGCTGGAGACCTTGTTGGCACTGGATAAACCAGCACAGTATCTACGCCAGGGGCTCAGCATCAATGCCCTGAAGCGTATCGCCGGCACCCTCAGCGATACCGACCCCGCGCGTCGCATGCAACAAGCCAAAGCAAAACTGTTTGGGCAATTAAGACTGACCGCGTAGGACCGCAAGCCAACGTAGAGGGCCGAGGAAATGGCGGTCCGTGGAAAGCCCGTCGAGCGATGCTCGCAACAGGCAGATCCTGTCAGGCTTTCCACCGACCTTGGGAATCGAAACAGCCGATTCCCACATTCCCTCCGCCCCGGCTACGACTGCTAATCTGAACTTAATTTCAATGCCCGAAAGGAGCCTTCCCCAGTTCGCCTGACCTTCGCTCCCTTCAGGCTCATCCTCCGATTGGAAAAGACTCTGCAGCCTATCTCGCAAAAGATGGCTAATGACTTGCGTCGTTGGGCTTCCGAGCTTCTGAAAGCAGGGCGCAACGACAAATTGGCATTGAAGTGCCTCATGGACGAACTGGTTGTCCGCAAGTGGATTGAGGAACCCTAGGCTTACGTTGATGGATAGTCACGGTGTGGGCCGGCAACAAGAACTGGCGGAGCAGTGCGGGCGACCTCTGGGACGCCGCCAATGGCGACCGCCGGCTGCCTCTGTAGGACTTCCAGGTCGGGGTCGGGCCAAGAGCCATGTCAACGTCGCTGGTGGACCGGATGGAGGAGGCGATTCTGTGGCCGGCGAGAAAAGCGAAAGTACTTCCGGCACCAGCCTTCCCTGGTTCGATGGCATTGCTAGTCGCGGGCGAGCCGACCCTTCCATCGGTGGGCCAGGGCGCGCCGTTCATCACGAACATTGCCCCAGGCACCCCATCGCCGTCCTGGCCGTAATCCCACTTGAAAGACAGAGTGTTACTAAGAAACTCGTCTACCGCACCTATATACAGAGACGAATTTCCGCCGGCGACCCGGTCGGCTTTCCGTCCAAAATCTCAACCATGTGAGGCCAAAGATGCCCGATGTTCACGAGAATAACTTCCCGCTGACCGCCGAAGAATACATGACACAGCCTGCTGAGCTCGATGACGGCGGCTGTTTTGACCCATTCATTCCCAAGGTCTCGGCTCCCGCACCCAAGCCGGCCCCGAAACCCAAGCCGCCATCGCTAGTGCCTTTGATTGACAAAATCCTCCGCGACAATGGATGCGTCCCCACCCCGACTGACACTACACCGGAGGCGGGGTTTCCGGTTTCCGTGGTAGCCGAAGGCACAGACGACGCTGTGCTGGCACAGCCACGCGAAATTTTCCCCACGCCGCTGGAGGCGCCACTCCCGCCACCCCGGGTCGCCACGGCAGTTGAGCTCTTCACTTGGCTCAAGCGTTGCGTCTTGGCACAGACGCACCTGCCAGAGGATGCAGCCGAGATTGTCGCTTTCTGGGTGATATCGAGCTGGTTTCAGGACGCATTGACCGTTCTTCCGTGCCTAGTAATCACCGGCCCCGCCCATGACGCATGGGGCGTTCTGCACGTCCTCGGCGACTTCTGCCGACAGGCGGCGATGCTGGCCGGATTCCGGCGGAGCCACCTTGGCGTACTTCGCTGGGGCTGTTTGACCAACGTGGTTTCGGAGCCAAACCTCGACAAGAGGACGGCTGGCCTGTTGAGTAATCTGACAGACCGGAACTTCTTGGTGGTGGAAGGGGGTTCGTTGACCCGTTACTCCAAGTCGACGGCGATATACGCCGGTGAGAACCCAGAAACACACACGATTCAGAACTCCATCCACATCCACATCACCCCCATAAACGCAGAACCATCCGCCACTCCCGAGTGGCTGGAAAAAATGATTGAGCGCCTCCCCGTTCACTTGGACCAATACCGCACTAAGAATCTCCGCTGCGTATATCGCGCGAAATGGGTTCCATCCGGCCTGTCTTCCGAAACGGCTGCCATCGCGACGGCACTGGGACGCTGCATCGTGGACGCACCCGAGCTCCTCCAGAACCTGGTGGCCCTCCTGAAAGCCCAAGACCAGCAGCACCTCTCTGAACTGTCGAACACTACCGAGGCCATCGTCTTGGAAGCGACCCGGGCGCTCAGCCGTGACGGTCGGGAGCACGCCTACGCCAAGGAAATCGCGGCCGAGGCCAACCGTTTGCTGGAGGCTCGCGGTGAAACGGTGCGGCTGAGTCCCGAAAAGGTGGGCCACCAGCTGAAGAGGCTCGGTCTGCGCACTCACCCGCTATCACAAACTGGCAATGGTCTGACGTTCGATAAGGCCACCCTCGCCCGAATTCAGCAGCTTGCCGCGGTGTATATGATGGAGGATGCGCCGGCGGAGACCGAGAACCTCCATGGCTCGCAAACTACAGAGAATAATTAGGTTGAGGAGGTTATGGAGGTTATGGAGGTTTTTTGAACCTAAAAATCAGCGCTGCGGGCCGAAGTTGATAGCCAATTTAATTGGTCATCAGCTTCAGCCTTATGCGCATACCCACCACTTTCACTTTATGGGGTGTCAACTTTCACGTTATGGGGTCAAACTTTCACCTTATGGGTCAACCCACATTTTTGCCGTTGTGCAAGTGCGATTTGCTATGAGCAACCGCTGGTGGAGCCGCAGCTCATGCAGCGGTAGCAACTGCCGTTGCGGACCATGATGGCGCCGCAAACTCCGCAGCTGGGCGCGTCGCCCATGTCGTACATGTCACGCATGGCGTCGGCCGCGTGGTAGATGCCGCGGTCTTGCAGGCCAGGACCGTGGGTGGGGCTGGCCTCCGCAGTGCCGGCGGCCTGGATCTCCGGCGCGATGCCGCCCGCGGGCGCCGCCGTGCTGCCCATACCAGGAAGGCTGGATTGTCCTGCCACCTGGTTCAGCTTGCGGGCTACCTCTTCTGCGAGCCGCGAGAACTGATCCTGCGACATGCCGCCCACCTTTTCCATTTCCGGATCGGCAAGCAAGGTCGGCGAGGCGGGCAGTTGCGCCGGCTGCGGAGCCAGGCCCGCGAACAACGTCAACTGCGTGCCGGAGAGGAAGCGCAAATTGAGCCAGCGGAAGATGTAGTCCATCAGGCTCTTGGCATAACCAATTTGCTCGTTGCCGGTCC
This sequence comes from Acidobacteriaceae bacterium, assembly GCA_003151435.1. Classification (GTDB taxonomy): domain Bacteria; phylum Acidobacteriota; class Terriglobia; order Terriglobales; family Acidobacteriaceae; genus Telmatobacter. The sequence goes on along the minus strand of PLXP01000262.1, from coordinate 25,138 downwards.
AGCCCGAGGGCTCGAAACGAGTGTGCGCGAATTTCTCACACAGCACCCGCAGCGGCACTCCGTGCTGCAACGCCAGCGAGATGGCGGTCGCGAAGGAGTCCATCAGGCCGGAGACGGTGGAGCCTTCCTTGGCCATCTTGATGAAGATTTCGCCCGGCTGCCCGGTGGGGTAGAGGCCCACGGTGATGTAGCCCTCGTGACCGGCGATGGAGAACTTGTGGGTGATCGAGGCGCGTTCTTCGGGCAGGCGATGGCGCACGGCCCGCGGCGGAGCGTTGAGGTCCTGCGCGGCGGGCTTGGCTGCCTCGATACTCGCCGAAGCTTTGGTCGCCTGCACTGAAGCGGCCTTCGCGATGTCGTCGAGCGCCTTCTCGAACGACGCCGCGGCGGAGACGATCTGCTTCGCGGTCACTTCAAGCTTTTCGCCGATCTTGGCTTCAAGCGCCTTGATATCGGCGTCCGCCGGGGCCTGACCCGCCGCGACGTGCGCCAGAACGCGGCTGCCGATGGCGTCGAGCGCGGAAGGCTCCTTCTTCGCGTCCATGCTGGTGTTGAGCGGCTGCGTGCCCTTGGAGCCGTCGCGGTAGATGGCCACCGCCTTGATGCCCTGGCGCCAGCTTTCGGCGTAGGCCTCGGCCACGTCTTCCACCGTGGCTTCGTGGGGCAGGTTCACCGTTTTGGAGATGGCGCCGGAGAGGAACGGCTGCGCCGCGGCCATCATCTTGATGTGGCCCATGTACTGGATGGATCGCGTGCCCTTGGAAGGCTTGAAGCTGCAATCGAACACGGCCAGGTGTTCCGGCTTGATGCCGGGCGCGCCTTCGATGGTGCCGGTGGCGTCAATGTAGCTGACGATGGCGTTGACCTCGTCGTTGTCATAGCCCAGCTTGAAGAGCGCAGAGGGCACGGTGTTGTTGACGATCTTGATCATGCCGCCGCCCACCAGCTTCTTGTACTTGACGAGGGCCAGATCGGGCTCGACACCGGTGGTGTCGCAATCCATCATGAAGCCGATGGTGCCGGTGGGCGCCAGAACGGTGGTCTGCGAGTTGCGATAGCCGTAGCGCTCGCCGTAGAGTAGCGCCATGTCCCAGCACTCGCGGCTGGCGTTGATGAGCGAGTCGAGCTGCGGCACGTTAAAGGGCTCGCCGCTGACGCGCGACTTGCCGATGTTGTTGACTTCGGCACGATGCATGCGGATCACGTCAAGGAACGGCTCTCGGTTGACGTAGAAGCCGGGGCAGGCGCCGCCCTGGCGATCTACGCTGCCGGTGAGCGGAGTGGCCGAAGCCAGCGGCGGGCAGGTGCCGGCCAGGATGGCGGACTGCAGGTAAGCCTGGCCGCACATGATAGCCGTGAGCGCACCAGCCAGATCGCGGCCGGCTTGCGAATCGTAAGGCAGGCCGAAGGACATGAGCAGCGCGCCCAGGTTGGCGTAGCCGAGGCCCAGCGGACGGTAATCGTGCGAGTTCTTGGAAATAGCCTCAGTGGGATAGCCCGAGTTGTCGACCAGGATCTCCATGGCCGTGATCACGACGGAGATGGCGTGACGATAGCCCGCGATGTCGAAGGTGCCGGCCGCGTTGACAAACTTGAGCAGGTTAAAGCTGGCCAGATTGCAGGCGGAGTTGTCGAGGAACATGTACTCCGAGCAGGGATTGGAGGCGTTGATGCGCGCCGTGTTCTTGCTTGTGTGCCAGCGGTTGATGGTGGTGTCAAACTGCATACCGGGATCGCCGCAGAGCCAGGTGGCCTCGGCGATCTTGAGCATGATGTCGCGCGCCTTGTAGGTCTTGACGGGCACGCCGCCATTCACTGTGCGCGTGGTGAACTCGCCATCGCTCTCGTAGGCGCGCATGAACTCGTCGCTGACACGGACGGAGTTGTTGGCGTTTTGGAAGAATATGGACGAATACGCCTCGGAGTCGGGACCGCTGCCGTCGTAGCCGGCCTTGATCAGCGCGAAGGCCTTGGCCTCTTCCTTGGCCTTGCAGTCGATGAAGTCCACGATATCCGGATGGTCGACGTTCAGGATGACCATCTTGGCGGCGCGGCGCGTTTTGCCGCCGGACTTGATGACGCCGGCGAAGGCGTCGAAACCGCGCATGAAGCTGAGCGGACCTGAGGCCTGGCCGCCGCCCGAGAGCAGTTCCATGGAGCCGCGGATGGACGACAGGTTGGTACCGGTGCCGGAACCCCACTTGAAGAGCATGCCCTCGGTCTTGGCCAGGGTCAGGATGGAATCCAGCGAGTCGTCGACGGCGTTGATGAAGCAGGCCGAGCACTGGGGATTGCGGTAGCCGGTGGCCGCGAACCGGACGCCGCCGGTCATGGGATCCCAGTGCCAGTTCTGGCCGTCGGACTCGGGCTCCAGCCGGTCGCAGCCCACGTTGAACCATACCGGGGAATTGAAGGCCACCTTCTGCGTCAGGAGCATGTGCGCCAGTTCGTCATAGAAGATGCCCGCGTCTTCCTCGGAGGCAAAGTAGCCGCCCGTCATGCCCCAGTCGCGAATAGTCTCTGCCACACGCTGCACCAGTTGCCGCACGCCGGTTTCACGCTGGGGCGTATTCATCTGGCCGTGCAGGTACTTTGAGGCCACGATGTTGGTGGCGGTCATTGACCAGTCCAGCGGCACTTCCACGTCCTTCTGCTCGAAGATCGAGTTGCCCTTGCTGTCGGTGATGGAGGCGGTGCGACGCTCCCATTGCACTTCGTCGTACGGAGAAACGCCCGCGGTCGAAAAGCGACGGGCAAAGGTCAGTCCTCCCTGGATGCAGGAAGTTGGGGGAGCAGATGCAGCAGTATGGACGTGGGCGTCATTCATGGGGGTCTCCTAATTCGGCAAAACGGATAACATGTCTGCTTCCACCCGGCATAACGGCCCGGATGGCTATGATGCAAAATCTCGGACAACGGACGGAAACGGGGTCTAAAACAGTACCGCGAATTCTGTTCAGTTGGCGGTCTGTCGGCGGGGTCGTTCACGCCGCGGTTGGTTACAGTCCGTTTACAGCCGCAGATGGAAAAATACCGCTGTCTATAGGGCAAGTCAAGCGCAAACCACAATATCTAGTATTTAGATTGCATTCCTTGGTACTCGGTCTCTAAACATTAGACATTGGCCTGTGGAAAGCGCAGACGGCCTTGCGGGGCGCGGGTTTCGGCATGGAAATTGCGGGGGACGCGATCCGGACGGTCGAATTGGACGCTGCCCCAGCCCACTGTCGGGTTTGTCCACCCTCCCGACCCATCCAAGCCTATGCCGCGCGGGAGCCGCGGACAAGGCGCAGAAGTGGTGCAAATGAGACGCTAAGCTGTGCATCCTGTGGAGATTCGGGTCCGGATTGTCGCAACGGGAATGATTTCGTTTTGGGACGCAGTCTGGCTGATAGGCTAGAGGGCGTGCAAAACGATTGGCAAATCCCTTTCGATTGGAGGCCGGCGCAGCGGCCCAGACCCGTCACGCTGCGTGGCCGCACCGTAACGCTGGAGCCAATCGACCCAGAACGGCACACAGCGGCTCTCTGGCGGGCCGTGAGAGGCCACGATGAGCTGTGGACATGGCTGGCGGATGGGCCGTATGCCAGCGAGGCCGCCCTGCGGCTCGCGATCGAGGAGAAGCAGCGGGGAACCGACGCCGTGTTTCTGGCCATTTTGTCCGAAGCGAATGGCTGCGCCGAGGGCTACGCCAGCTACATGCGCATGGAGCCGGAGCAGGGTGTGGTGGAGGTGGGGAACATCCTGATGACGCCCGGCCTGCAGCGCACCACCGCGGCCACCGAAGCCATGTACCTGATGGCGCGGCACGTATTCGAGGACCTGGGATACCGCCGCTATGAATGGAAGTGCAACGCAATGAACGAGCCCAGCCGCCGGGCCGCTTTGCGATATGGATTTACGTTTGAAGGCATCTTCCGCCAGCACATGGTGGTGAAGGGGCGGAGCCGCGACACGGCCTGGTTCGCAATGCTGGACGGCGAATGGCCGGCGCGCAAGCGGGCCTTTGAGGCGTGGTTGGCCCCGGCTAATTTTGACGGCGAAGGGTGCCAGAAGCGCACGCTCGCGGAGATTCGCGCGGCGGAAGCCGAGTCAAAATAGAGAAGGTCAAAGAAAGTTGGACCAAGGAACGATAAACCAAGCACAACGGCCCGGCGCGATTTTGCGCCGGGCCGTTGGCGTTCTGGCTATTCGCCAGACAGGTCCGCCAGTCGGTTGAGTTGTGGTTCCGGCCATCCTCGCGATTGCGAAGATGGCCGGGCTGGTGCCATCCGGAGTGCCTTGAATCAGTCGCTATCCCTTGGACTCAATCCTCATGCCGTAGAACGATCTGCGCACGAAGAACGCCGACACCAGGAAGAATGCCACGGTCAGCACGTGGGTGAGCATCGGGTTGCTCTTCGTGAGCGTCACGGCAAGCTCGACCGCAAGCAGTCCGAACAAGGTCGTGAACTTGATAATCGGGTTCATGGCCACCGACGAGGTGTCCTTGAACGGATCGCCGACGGTGTCGCCGATCACGGTCGCGTCGTGCAGAGGCGTCCCCTTCATCTTCAAGTCGACCTCCACGACCTTCTTCGCGTTGTCCCAGGCGCCGCCGGCATTGGCCATGAAGATCGCCTGGTACAGGCCGAAGATCGCAATCGAGAACAGGTAGCCGACAAACAGGAACGGCTCCATGAACGCGAACGAGAGCGTGGCGAAGAAGACGGCGAGGAAGATGTTGAACATACCCTTCTGCGCGTACTTCGTGCAGATCTCCACCACCTTTTTGCTGTCGGTGACCGAGGCCTTCTCCGCACCTTCCAGCTTGATGTTGGCCTTGATGAACTCGACCGCGCGGTAAGCTCCGGTGGTGACCGCCTGCATGGAAGCGCCGGCGAACCAGAAGATGACCGCGCCGCCGCAGATCAGCCCGAGCATGAAGGGGGCGTGCAGCAGAGAGAGCTTGTCTACGTTTACGGTCAGCCCATTGGTCAGGGCCATGATGATCGAGAAGGTCATCGTGGTTGCGCCCACAACAGCTGTGCCGATCAGCACCGGCTTGGCCGTCGCCTTGAAGGTATTGCCAGCCCCATCGTTGGCTTCCAACAGGTATTTGGCGCGTTCGAACTTGGCGTCGAAGTTGAAGTCCTTCTTCAACTCAGCTTCGATGCCGGGGATGGTTTCGATCAGCGACAACTCGTAGATGGACTGAGCATTGTCGGTCACTGGTCCATAGGAATCCACGGCAATCGTGACCGGGCCCATGCCCAGGAAGCCGAAGGCGACCAGGCCAAAGGCAAAGACGGCCGGAGCCAGCATCATTCCCGCCGGATTATTGAATGCATCCGGTATGCCCATGCTGAAGAAATAGCCCAAGCCCATCAGCGCGACCATGCTCAGTCCCAGCCAGTAGGCCGACATATTGCCGGCGACCAGGCCGGACAGGATGCCCAGGGAAGCTCCGCCTTCCTTGGCGGAGGTGACCACTTCCTGCACGTGGGCCGAGTTGGTGGAAGTAAAGACCTTGACCAGTTCGGGGATGAGCGCTCCCGCCAGGGTTCCGCAGGAGATGATCGAGGCCAGCTTCCACCACAGCGATCCGTCCCCAAGGGTGGGGATCATCAGGTAGGAGACGACGTAGGTCAGGGCGATGGAAACGATGGANNGCATGACGAAGATCCATACCAGCAGCGTCGCTTGCGTCTTGTGATCCGGAACTGCCAGCAAGATAAAGGTGATCAGGGCTACGCCGGTGACGCCGTAGGTTTCGAAGCCGTCGGCCGAGGGGCCAACCGAGTCGCCCGCGTTGNNTTGGTGAAGATGCCGCCGGCGATACGCAGGGCCGCGGCGCCCAGGCTTTCGCCAATCGCGAAGCCGATGAAGCAGGGGCCGGCAAAATCGGCCGGAATGAACAAAAGGATGAAGAGCATGATGAGCAGTTCAACCGAGATCAGCATCATGCCGACGCTCATCCCGGACTTCAGCGGAATCGCAAAGCACGGATATGGTTTGCCGCGCAATCCCGCGAATGCCGTCCGTGAGTTGGCAAAGGTGTTGACGCGAATGCCGAACCACGCCACGCCGTAGCTGCCCGCGATGCCGATAAGCGAGAACAATAGAATGATCGGCAGCGTAACCGCGATGGGTTTATTCGGCACCGGCGCCAGCCAGCCGAAGTAGAGCGAGATGATGACCGCGATGAAAGCCCAGAGCAGCATAATGAACTTGCCCTGCGTCACCAGATAGGTTTTGCAGGTCTCGTAGATCAGCTCGGACATTTCGCGCATCGAGCGATGAACCGGCAGGTTCTTCAACTGGTTATAGATAACCAGGCCGAACAACAGGCCGGCGGCGCAGAAAAGCAATCCGATCGACAGAAGCTGATGTCCGTTCAAGCCGAAAAAGTTCGCGAAACTCACGCTCCTCAGATCCGGCAGCACCAGGCTGGCTTCGCCTCCGCCGGCCTCCTGCGCGTTGGCGAATGTGGGAAGCAGCAGCAAGCCCAGCAGGGCCCCCACAGCCTTGTACTGACGCTTCAAAAACGACGCGCCAATCACCTGGCGCGCAAAAAAGAAGGCCGCAACGAGCGATAACGCGCTCACGGCCAGAAAAAAACACACCCAATACTGTGCAGTCACTAAGTCCTCCCAAGTTTTGGTTTGAAGCCGTATCAACGAACGACCCCAGCTATGGCGACCTCGCAAACACCGGGGAAAAGTCACCGGAAGCGTAGCATCCGTACCCCCTACTGTCGAGTGATTGCAGTCACACCGAATCCGGAGTCCCCCGGGGATTTGGTGACCGCGCTGTGGAACATGGGCTTACGTGTACAGTACGAGCGTAGGAGCTTGCCCGACTCGATGACATCTTCCACGCTTCTCACTCCACGACAGGCTGCCGAGAAAATCGGCATCAGCTATCCAGCGCTGAAACACTGGATACTGGCCGGGCGGATTCGCACCGTGAAGACACCCGGCGGACACCACCGCGTGCCGCTGGAGGCGCTCGATGAGTTCCTGCCGCCGGCTGCTGTGCACACGGGAGCAACACGCGTCAGCGGACGCAATCAGCTGCTGGGCACGGTGTTGGAGGTCACAGTCGAGGGGCTGCTGGCCAAGGTCGTGCTGGCTGTAGGAAACCAGCGCGTGACCGCCATTATTACAGCGGACGCGGTGAGGGAGCTTGAGTTGCAGCCGGGTGACTCGGCGATAGCGCTGATCAAGGCGACGGAAGTGATGATCGGAAGACCGTAAGAACAGTGGTCAGTGGTCAGTTCTCAGTTNNCGGGCCCAATTCGCGCTTTTTGATCGATTTATGATGCTTTATGCTTTAGAATCTGCCTGAAATCGTATCGATTTCAGGAGAGATACCATTGAAATTTCCCGCAATGATTCTTCCCTTCTCGCTCTTTGCCGCCACAACCGCCTTACATGCCCAGAGCTGGATGGACCGGGTCTCCGCCACCCAGGCAGCACAACCGCATTGGATGACCCCGGTGGCGACGGTTACGCCGCGGCTGGAACAGGAGTTCCGCTTCGATGTTTTTCACCAGATGACGCCCACGGGCGATGTGACCAACCTGGATGGCGGAAAAGGGTTGGAGTTTATCCCGACGCGGCACACGGAACTGCTGATCAACCTGCCGCCCTACCTTGTTCATGAGAACCCGAAGACGCTCGACGGCTGGGGCGATGCCTCGTTCACGCTGAAATACCGCTTCTGGGCGCGCAATGAGCAGCATGGCAATGGAATTCTGACCGGTTTTCTGGGCGGCAGCGTGCCCACCGGACAGTATAAAAACGGTTCCATCAGCGCTGTGGTCACGCCAACTCTGGCGGCCGGCAAAGGCTGGGGACCGTTTGACGTGCAATCCACGCTGGGCGGCACGTTTCCGGCAAACAGTGTGAACAAACTTGGCCGCACGGTGATTTCGAACAACGCCTTCCAGGTCCATACCTTGAAGAAGTTGTGGCCGGAGGTGGAGATTAACTCAACCTTTTGGGAGGGCGGAACGAACGACGGCAAGAAGCAGACCTTCATCACGCCGGGGCTGAACCTGGGCCGTTTCCCCATTCACAGGCGCATCGCCTTTGTGGCCGGGGCCGGCTTCCAGATCGCCGCCACCCATTACAACCAGTACAACCACACCTTTATCGGCACGTTGCGAATGCCGTTTTAGGGGCAGGGATCAGGGATCAGGGCAGGGGCGATCGCGATTGTAGGCGGCTTTTGCCTCAATCGATTGGAATGTCGATCTTGTCGCCGGGGAGCGCGATCTGGAGGTTCTCCTTGCCGGGTTCGCGGACCTGGCCGGTGGGGAGCGGGTGCAGCTTGAAAAGCACCAAAACGTTGCGGTCGGGGTCGTCCAACGCCGGGAAACTGGCGACCTGCTCGAGGGAGTAGTGGTTGTGCAGGTCCTCAAGGGTTCCGGCGTCGATATCGTTCCAGGTGGCCCACCAGCCGGGCTGATAGGTTTGCAGCTTGCTCACCAGTTCCTGGGTGCCAAAGTCATCGCAGAGGGTGGGCAGGTGGGTGATGAGGGTGATTTCGTCGCCGCTGATAGAAACCAGCAGGCGTTTGCCGTTGGGATGCGTGTCGATATAGCGGGTCAGTTGCTGCGCCGCGGGCACAAGGGTGTATTCGGGATGGGCCGCGTAGGTGTAAGTCGACAACGAGTTGAAGAAGGCAGCCAAAGCCGCCAACAAGACCACGAAAGAGCCCACAGTTTCCGCGTTCAAGGTCGCATAGCGTTCCAGACCACCGGAGTTGCGAGTGCCGGCCAAGGCACCCGCGACCATCGCGATCACGAAAAACGAGAACACGGCCACCACCGTGAAGTAGCGCGGCTGGGGATGGTTCTGGTAGGTCATGAACAGGATGTAGCCCCCCACGGACAACACCGATGCGCCGAAGGCGGGATCGCGGCGGAGTTGGCGGCTCCAAGCGCTGCGCCAGGCCAGGACCACAACCAGTCCAGCAAAGCCGGCCAGCGGAATCAAAAAGCGGTCAGCCCACAGCCCTCCGTGAAACGACCACCACAGGCTGAGCAGCGGCCAGTAAAACTCCTTCGGCTTGTTGTANNTTGCGATGGTGCCAGAGCGACGCCAGCAGCGCCCATGCCAACGCGGGCAGCAGAAAGACAGCGGTGGTCTTGGTGAGGAGCATCAGTGTGAACAGCAGCCCAATGGCCACAGAGGCGGCAACGGGGCGGCGCAGGCGCGGTAGCCGGACCGCCAGGTTCAAGGCCGCCAGCATGAAAGCAATCAGCATCGGCTCGAGAATCGCGAGGCGGCTGAAGCAGTAGAGAAAAGGGCTGGTCACGATGAGGGTGACGGCCAGCAGCGCGATCCAGCGGGGGCCACGGACCCTCAGGAGGAGATAGCTGAGCGCCAGGTTGGCGAAGAAGAACGCCACTGCCAGGCCGCGCGCGGCCTCGATCGTGACCCCTGTGAAGGCGAATACCACCCACTCCAGAAAAGGCCACACGGGCACGGCCGGGGCTGGGTTGAAATCGCCCGGCATGTACCAGTTACCGAACAGGTGGGCGCGAATGGCGGCATTGCCATACCAGCCTTCGTCGGTGTACTTGGCATAATCGGTAAACCACGGGGTGTGATTGGGAAAGTCAGCGCCGAGGTGCAGGGCATGCAGGATCGCGAAGCCGGCAATGAAGATAAGCCAGGCCGCATAAGCCCAACGTTTGAATGAGAGTGCCAAAAGTGTCTTTCTCCAAAAAGACCATTCCGGATGCGGCTGTCGCCGGCGCTATTCTCAGTGGCTTGAGAATCCGCCGCCTGCGTTGGCATGCGTCTCGGTGGGGTCTAGGAAAGTATACCGCCCGCGTCTGTGTAGGAGAATTTGCCCCTGCGTTCGCCCCAAGATGGCCGAAAAATGCCTCGATTCAGCCCCCCAAAAGGCCAATTTTGCCCAGAATTCTCAAAAAAGATGGCGCCTATATGCACACCCGAACCAGCGCGATTTGGGCAGACTGTCGGCAGAACAGTAAACAGCGTCCAGGCACCCAATCGCGCGCCTGAACGCTCAGCCCAATCGCGTTTTACTCGTATGCCAGCGCATCGATGGGGTCTTTGCGGGCGGCCATCCAGGCGGGATAGAGGGCGCCGCACAGCGCTCCGCCGAACGCGATCAGTGTGCCCCAGCCGAGCCACGCCGGGGTCAACTCGAAGGCGAAGGTGGCAAACTTCAGGTGCAAAAACGCGCGCACGCCGTAGGTGGAAGCGATGCCGACGAGCACGCCCGCCACTGCCAGCATGGCGGTCTCGCGCAACACCACGCCCACGATGGCGCCCTTGGAGGCGCCCATCGACTTGAGGATGCCGATCTCGCGCGTCCGCTCAAGCACCGCAGTGTACATGGACTGAAAGATCACCAGAAAGCCGACGATGACGGCGATGGAAATGACCACGTTCAAAGCCAGGTCGAAGCCGGGAAACTTGGATGGAGTATAGAGCGCGATCAGGTCGGCCATGGTCTGGACCTTGTAGTTTTCGAGGCCTTTGGTGTTGTGAATCTCGTTGGTGATGAAAGCTTCGTTGGCTGGATTGTCACTTTTTAGATAGATGACCGAGGCCTTGCCGTCGGAGCCCATCAGATTGGCGAGGGTGTCCAGCGGCACCAGTTTTCGGCCGCCCTTGCCGCTCTCGACAATGCCGCAGATGCGGAACGAATGATTCAGAATCTTGATCGTGTCTCCGACGCTGTGGCCCTCGCCCGCGCGGGCAAAGACGTCGTCGACGATCACATCGTAGGATCCCTTGAACGGGCCGCCGGACACAAAGACGAAGGGCTTGAGCGCATCGTAGCTGGGGTAATCGATGCCATAGAGAATCTCGACATTACCCGCCATGGAGAAGTCGGAGATGACCGGTGAGGCGACTGTCACATGCGGCATGCGACGGAAAACCTCAGCGAGTTTGGCTGACATGGGCGCACCGCTGACGCCGTTCATAAAGCTCGCGTTGGAAGGACTGATGACCAGGTCGGCGCCGATGCCGTTGGTCCGCTCTTTCTGGTCGTCGAGCATGCCCATGAAGATGGCGACGATGGAGAGGATCATGACGACTTCAATGGCGATGGCCAGCACGCTGATGATGGAGCGCAAGGGGCGGTGCAGCAGATTGGCAAGGACGAGCTTATTCATTCGCGAACCGAACTCCGCGGGCCGGCCGGATGGCGTGGCCCTCGCCTTCAAGGGTAACAGCCGTGCTTCCGAATGAGAACGGCTGGGGCCAGGCCCAAGAAAACAGGAAGAAACACCAAAGAAACTGGATTTATCTTTGACCAGGGCTGGACTTCCATTTATGGTTAGGGGGAAAATCCCAACTAGGGTCTTTACCCGTTACGCGGTAGCCAATGGGCAGTTTTGGAGAAGACCTGCGCATGGAGCGGATGTCTCGCGGCATTGCGCTGGAACAAATCACGGCGGTTACGAAGATCAGCCAGCATCATCTGCTTGCGCTGGAGCAGGATCGTTTTCGCCAGTTGCCGGGCGGCATCCTGAGCAAAGGCATTGTGCGCGGGTACGCGGGAGCCGTGGGTCTGGACCAGCACGACTGGACCGAGCGCTTCCTGAAGGCCTATGTTGCCTCCGGCCAGGTGATGGACGACGACCGCAACTGGATGGCTTTTGCCTCGAATGTGGGAAAGGCCCGCCTTCAGCAGCGAGAGGCGGTTGAATTCCGACTGCGCTGGGTGGGTGCGGTCTTGCTGCTGCTGCTGGTTGGGGCGGCGGCTTACCTCACAGTGCGGTACTACGGCGTGCGGGCCGGGTGGTGGTCCACCGTGCTGCCTGCCAACTCCGTCGCCTCATTCCAAGCGCTTTATGGCTCGGCCCGAGACTGGGTTGGCCATCTGTCTGCCCGGTTGTTCTCATAAACGTCCTTCTGCGACAGGCCGTACAGCCTGCGGAAAAAGGGCGAGTTTCAAACGGAATCGCGGAAAAGCATACCTCAGCGGCTGAAGCCGCCATCGATTTTGCTTGGTTCATACCGGGACTAAAGTCCCGGCCTACCAGTCCCGGCCTACCTCCGAACGAGTTTTTCCGCAGCCTACCGTAACCGTGCCGCGCTAGTGTGCCGGTTGGCCTTTCAAAAGAAAATCTGCGCGGGTATCAACGGGATGGTGATTTCCGTGCCCTGAAACGGTTCACCTGACCGAACTCGCGCTTGGGCGTGGACAACCTTCCATTCGCTGAGAGACTTTGGCCTGGAAGGCCCGGGCCAATTACCATAGAAGAATGCACCCTTAGGCCTAGGCCTTCCGGTACAGGCTTGTCTCAGTGATTGGGGAAAGCGGGCGACAGCAGGAGGTCTTCCTCGGCGCCGGCTCATCCAGAGAGAACCCATGCGGTTCTTCAATGCACCAGCCCTTGCAGGCGACGCGGGCTCTCTCAGGATGAGAAGCCAGTCAGCGACGCCGGCTTTGGAACGGCTCAGTTGGAGAAGCGCCTGCGACCCTCACACGGCAGGCCACCTGAAAATCCCTTCAATGGGGAGGAATGCGAAGTTGAGCGATCGTTTTTTGTTTACCTCTGAATCCGTCACGGAAGGCCACCCCGACAAGATTGCCGACCAGGTTTCCGATGCCATTCTGGACGCTTGCCTGGAACAGGATCCCTACAGCCGCGTTGCCGCCGAGACCCTGACGGCGACCGGCCTAGTGGTCATCGCCGGCGAAATCACGACCAAGGCCTACGTCGATTTCCAAACCCTGGTGCGCGGCGTGGTAGCCGCGATCGGCTATGACAACGCGGTGTACGGGTTCGATTCCAACACCTGCGCGGTGATTTCGACCATCAACAAGCAGTCCGGGGACATTGCCCAGGGTGTGGACACCGGCGGCGCCGGGGACCAGGGCATGATGTTCGGTTACGCCTCGAACGAGACCCCTGAACTGATGCCGGCTCCCATTTCGCTGGCCCACAAGCTGACCAAACGGCTCACGGAAGTGCGCAAAAGCGGCAAGCTGCCTTACCTGCGTCCCGACGGCAAGAGCCAGGTGACGGTGGAGTACGACGAGAACGGCAAGCCCGCACGCATCGACGCCGTGGTCATCAGCAGCCAGCACTCCGAGACGGTGACCAACGAAGAGTTGCACGCCGATATTCTCAAGCACGTCATCCAGGCAGTTTTGCCGGCGGCGTGGCTCGACGAGCACACCAAGTACCACATCAATCCCACGGGCCGCTTTGTCATCGGCGGACCGATGGGCGACACCGGGCTGACCGGCCGCAAGATTATTGTGGACACCTACGGCGGCATGGGCAGGCACGGCGGCGGCGCTTTCAGCGGCAAGGATCCGACGAAGGTGGATCGTTCCGCGGCTTACATGGCGCGCCACATCGCCAAGAACATCGTGGCGGCGGGCCTGGCGGATCGTTGTGAGGTGGCGCTTGCCTACGCGATCGGAGTGGCTGAGCCGGTGAGCGTGCGCATCGACACGTTTGGCACCGGCAAGGTAGGCGAAGCAAAGCTGACGGAACTGGTGCGGAAGAACTTCTCGCTGACGCCGAAGGGCATTATCGAGAGCCTGAACCTGCGCCGTCCCATCTACCAGAAGACGGCNNGTTTTTGGGACTGGCGCGTCAATCAAATAGAATGCAGCGGGGCAATCTGTCGGATTGTTCGGCAAGGAGAAAGCGATGCGTATTCCTGCACTTTTAGCTTTTATGGTTGGCATGGCCGTTGCGGCCGGCGCACAAAACACGGCTCATTGGGATTACAGCGGCAAGACCGGACCGCTGAATTGGGGCAAGCTGGATCCGGCGTACAAGGCGTGTTCGCAGGGGCATGAGCAGTCGCCCATCGACATTCACGGCGCGCATCTGAACAAGGCTCTGCAGCCGATTGAATTCCACTATGTTGCCGGGCCCGTGACGCTGGAGAATAATGGGCACACCGTCTTGGTGCATGTGAATCCCGGCAGCTACATTGTGGCCGGAGGAGTGCGCTACAACCTGGAGCAGTTCCACTTTCATCATCCGGGTGAAGAGGCAGTGAAGGGCAAGCTGACCGACATGGACGCGCACCTGGTCCACAAGAGCGCCGACGGCAAGGTGGCGGTGATCGCGGTGCGATTGAGCGAAGACCCAGGCGACGCCAATGCCACTCTGTCCACGCTGTGGGAGCATCTGCCCACCACGGAAGGCGCGACTGACAAAGTGACCAACATGGTGAATCCTGGCGGGCTGCTGCCGGCTGATCGCGGCTATTGGACGTACACGGGGTCATTGACCGCGCCGCCCTGCACCGAGGGTGTGCAGTGGTTTGTGCTGGAGCAGGAACTCAGCATCAGCCGCGCCCAGTTGCGCGCGTTTGCGGCGCTTTACAAGATCAATTCACGCCCGCTGCAGGACACCCACGGACGGCGCATCGAGGCGAACGAGTAGCCTCAACGCTCCAAAGGCGTGAAGCGAAGACCGATGCCCTGGTTAGCGGGCAGGACCGAGGCGGAGATGCCGGAGAAATCGGTGATGAGGTAGTTGGCGGCTCCAAGGCTCTCGGCGGAATGAGAGAACGTGGTGGCTACGACCGTGCAGCCAGCGGCGCGGCCGGCCAGTGCCCCGGCTTCCGAATCTTCGAAAACCACGCACTCCCCGGGAGTGAAGCCCAGAAGTGTCGCACCGGCACGAAAAGGCGCGGGATGGGGCTTGCCCTCGGTTACCGTTTCGGCGGTGATGAGGCGCTCCGGCACTGGCACGCCGGCTGCTGCGAGCCGCAGGCGTGCCAGGCGCTCTGTCGCACTCGTCACCACGGTCCAGCGGTGGGCGGGCAAAACAGCCAGCAGGTCCGGCACGCCGGGAAGCACCGCGATGCCTTCCCCGTCCGCCAGCTCGATGTCTTCAACGACCTTCAACTCCGCAGCGCTGTCGAGGTCGGGCCGCAATGCGGCCACGCTCTCGATTGCGCGGCGGCCATGCACGATGCTGATGGCATAGGCCGGGTCGACGCCGCGCATTTTGGCCCACTTCGTCCAACTTCGCTCCACGGAGCCCAGGGACGAGATGAGGATGCCATCCATGTCGAACAGAATGCCCTTGCAGCGGAGCGAAACAGGGGAAGAATCGACGGAAAGAGCCATGACCCATTGTATCGGGGGGCTGAAAGGAGCCTACCGCTTTGCGGAGTGGGCTTCCTGCGGATCGGCGAAGGTGACCCTGGCGGGATTACCGAAGGCAGCGGAGGCTTCGACGGCAGACTTTCTGGCGCCGCGCTGAATTCGATTTTGCTTGAGGGTGATTGCGCCGTCGGCAATGGCCGCGTCGGCGGTCCACTGGTCGAAGCGGGCGAGCAGTGGCGTCGGAACCGCAGCGGTGGCTCCGGCGACCGAGCCATCATGCCATTCAAAGTGCATCGTTCCCCTGGCCGACGCGGAGAGGTCCTTGTCGGTATAGCCGGAGAGTTCCACCTCGGCTGCGCCATCGAGGCCGCCGCCCGACCAGCTCATGCCGAGCAACTGGCCGACCTGCGCCGGATTGAGCTTCTCAAACTTTCCCTCCAGCTTGTAATCGGGCTTGTCCTTGGCGCTGATGACGCTCGAACCGTGGACTCGGCCGCCAAGCAGGCCGGCGTCGAGGGACGAAATCTCGGCCCCGGCGGGCAGGATGCGAACCGACGCCGAAACGTTGGTGAGGGTCACGGGAGCGAGGATGAGCGCGTCGGCCCGCACGGCGCCCTTGAGCGGCGGCCAGGAGGGGGCGGACGAGGGCCTCAGACGGGCAATGAGGGTGGAGAGGAGCGTCCCCGGCTCGTGCGCGCCAAGGATGGCTGCCTGCAACGCAGCGGCGTCCAGCGAGCCGAACTGGAGCGTGAAGTGCGCGGAGCAGGTTTGAGGCGCCTCGCACGGGCCGGACGGCTCAAGAGTGGCGGTACCCTTCACCGGCCCATAGGAAAACGCGACCGGGTCCCAACGAACGCTGCCATTGTCCAGGTGCAGGGTGGCCGTGGAGATTTCGACAGGATTGGCCAGGAAATCGGACTTCCAATTTGCATTGTGCAGGACGACGGTGCCACTGAGTTTATCCGACGCTGAGTCGGCGGAGGCAGGTGCGATTCCTTCGATGACAGAGGTTCGAGGCGCGCCACCGGAGGCCAGCGAAGTGACCGTGGCGGGCAGCCATGGACCTTCGGCGGCCAGGTCCAACACTGCGGGTTCTCCCGCAACCTGGTCGAGTTCGGAAGCCTCGGGAACGCCGGCAATGCGGGCCAGTTCACGCAGCCGAGGCATGGCGGCCGTGCCATGCACTGCCATCTGGTAGCCGCGCAGGTTGAGCCGTGCGGTTACGGTGAGAGGCGCGGCGCCGCCGGCGGGCAGGGCCATGGTTGTGGCCAACGCAGGCGGCTGGCCGGGCTGCCCGGCAACCGGCTCAAATGTCATTCTGGCGATCAGGATCGGCTTGCTGAGGCCATCGCCGGAGACGCGCAAGTTCTCTGCCGTGAAGCTGCCGGAAAGGGCGTTCTGCGCTGGTGCGGGCTGCGACTTGGAGCGGATCGGGCCAGACCTGTTCGGGCTGGTGGCTGGCCGCGCTGCCGATACGTCGTTCGTCGCCGCTCCATCGTAGGTCATTTTGCCGCTGACGGCCCCTGTTGCCTCGAGCCCGGGATCGAGGTTGATGCGGAGCGTGCGCAGAGCATCGAGCCCAGCCTGGGCGGGGATGCGATCCAGTTCCAACGAAAGCCGGGGCGGTTGACCGCCGCGCGGCACATCGCCGGTGAGGCGCGCACGACCGTCGCCCACCGGAGATTCGCAGACCAGGTTTTGCGCGCCCCGAACGGAAAAATGAGCCACGAAGCTGCAGGTGGCGTCAAAGTCGATGGGGGCGGCAGGGGTGAATTCGGCGCGGTGCACGCCGGAAGCCCGCAACCGGGTCTTGACCTGGGCGGTATCGGCAGTACCCACCACATGGATTTCGCCGGTCATGTCGCCGCGCCAGCCCTGATCGGAGCCCAGGATGAGGCGAGAAAGCTGTCCCAGCTGCGCTTCGCGCCAGTCCACGTCGAGATTCAGCGGCATCTGCAGCAGTTCGGGCGCCGGGCCGAGGGTGGCCTCAAGCCGCACCACGCCGGTGTCGGGCAGATCGAGGCTCACATCGGTACGAGAGGGCTGGCCACGCAGGCGGACACGCCAGGTGCCCCCCGCCTCCTGCCACAGGGAGAGATCGGCGCCGAGCAGTGAGAATGGGAGTTTTTCAGCGCCGTTTTTGATGTTGATGCGGGAGTTGGTGGCTTCAATGTATGGCAGCGGCATGGTGCGGCCGCCCGCCTGCCCTGGCTTGCTGGCAGCGGTTCGAAACAGCGAGTCAAGGTTCCAGCCGCCGGAGGGGGATTGGACGAGATTCATGCTGGCCTCGTCGACGCTGATGCGGCTGATCTGCAGCCGGCCCCGCCAAAGGGGCAGAATACGGATGGAAGCGGTGACCGTGCTGGCGTGGAGCACCGGCTCGGCACCGTAGGCTGGATCTTCCTGCAGGATGAGGTCGGTGAGCACGAAGGCGGGCCGGGGGAGCAAACGCAGTTCGACGGAGGAGAGACGCACCGGACGGCCAAGCGAGGCCGTCATCAACTGCGTGATGCGGTTCTTGTAGCGGCTGATGCTAAGCAGGGGCGGCACGATAAGCAATGCCAGGATGGCCGCCACGGCCGCCGCAGCAATCCACAGCCTGGCGCGCCGTTTATGCCGGCCTTTCGGGACCTGATTTGGGTCGGGGCTCATTGTTCCTAATGGTATTCCGCTTTGAACGCCCATCGTTTAGCGGATGAGCTTGAAAGTCCGCTTCCAGCGAGTTTCGGTAAAGAAGTGCATCGCCACGTGGCCCATCCAGGAGATTTTGTTGGCGAGACCGGGCTCTTCGTACTGGTTTTCAGGAGTCTTGAACGACCAGTAATTAAACAGCGGCCTTCCGACAATGTTTTCGCGGGGCACAAATCCCCAGTAGCGGGAGTCGAGGCTGTCGTGGCGGTGATCGCCCATCATGAAGTATTTGCCGGGGGGAACGACGAGTTCGCCATCGACGATGTGGCTGGGCGCTTCGACGGCCCAGGCTTCGGTGGCGCTGGGATTCATGGCCGGGGGGATGGAGGGAAACTCGTCAAGAAAAACCTGTTCGCTGGGCATGGCGGGGTTGTCCAATCCATGCTTCGGCAACGCCTGGGCCACGCCGTTGACGTAGACAATGCCGTTGCGGAGGCGGATGTGATCGCCGGGAATGCCGATGAGCCGCTTCACCAGGTACAGGTATTGCGGATTGCCCTGCGCGTCCGGGTCGGGTACCGGCTTGACGAAGACGATGATGTCGCCGTTTTTCGGTTCGCGGTAGTGGACCAGCGGCATCCATTTTGCGGGCGGGGCGAGGGTGATGCGATCAACCAGCAGGTGGTCGCCCACCAGCAGGGTGTTTTCCATGGAGCCGGAGGGGATCACGAAGTTCTGGCCGAGGAAGGTGAGGATGAACAGGCCCACAACCAGCACGGAGCAGATGCTGGCGACCGCCTCGTAGGGCGTCTCTTCCACTTTCTTTTCCACGGGATCGGCGGCGGGCGGTTGCTGAGTCGGGGTATTTTTCTTCGTCATCCTGTCGCTCTTTTGCGCTTCAAGCCTGGGCAGGAATTGGTTCTGTCTGCCGGCCGGCCGTCGCCGATATTGGGACTTGAATCCCGAGGGCTTTTCAATCACCGGCATTCTCTCAGCGGCCAAAGCCGCGCAATTTCAAATCCAAGGGTGTCAGTCGCTTAGTGGACCACGAGGAAAATGCGCTTCCATCGAGCGAACCCCCTCAGCTTTGTCGAGAGTTCCCTGTCGTGTCCGAGTCTATCATCCGCGGCCCGTTGCACATCGGTGGACGAGGGACGGCTGACGGAGAAGTAAATGACCAGTGGCCGGGCGACGATGGCCTGCCTCGGCACCAGGCCCCACGAGCGGGAGTCATAGCTGTGATTGCGGTTGTCGCCGAGCATGAAGTACTTGCCTTCCGGCACTACAAGTTCCCCGTCGTGAGTGAGGCCCTGCAACTGTTGCCACCACGCCGGATCGACTGCCGGGTCGGTGTAAACGCGGGCGGGAAAGTTGTCGCGAAAGGGGTTGGGAGCGGCCGGCTCGAAGGCAACATAGGGCTCGGCAAGGGTGGCGCCGTTGACCTGAACACGGCCATCCTCGATGCGCAGATGATCGCCGGGAATTCCCACCACGCGCTTGACGAGGAAGCGATGCGGATCCTGCGGAAAGTGGAAGACGACCACGTCGCCGCGGGCCACATCGCGATAGGGCATGAGGCGCCGCAGCAGGCTTGCCGGCTGACCGGCGGGCGCGTAGATCTGCTTGTTGACCAGCAGGAAATCGCCCACCAGCAGGGTATGTTCCATGCTTTCGGAAGGGATGAGGAACGGCTGGAGGACGAAAGTGAGCAGAAACAGCGCCACGACCACGGTACGCAACAGCGATGCTCCAGCCTCAGGCAGCGTGGGCAGATGGAGCCGGAGGTGCGACAGCCCATGATGGGGCTTGCCGGCCAATTGAGTGGGGGTACTCATTGCGCCGCTGACTCCTCCTCTTCCGGATACTCCGCTGTGTCGTCCGCCCGATTGTTGCCTGCAGTCAGACGGGCCAGGGCGCGTCGCGCGGCGTCCTGTTCGGCGTGCTTCTTGGTGCTGCCCATACCCCTTGCGAGAGGCCTGCCCGGCTCGCCATCTTCCGGCTTGAGCCGCACCTCCACCAGGAAACGCTTGCGATGATCGGGGCCGCTCTCACACTTTACCTTGTACACCGGCGTGCCGGACCGCGCGGCCTGCAAATGTTCCTGGAGGGCTGATTTATAGTTGCCCAGCGCGTCGCCGGAGCGCAACTCCCGCGCCAGTTGTTCTGCCGCCTCGCCGATCACATGGCGCCGGATAAAGGCACGCACGGGCTCAAGGCCGCCATCGAGAAAGAGCGCGCCAATCACGGCCTCCATGGTGTTGGAGAGGACGGTGCCTTTGCGTCGGAGGCCACTTCGGTCTTCTCCGCGGCTCAGGAGCAGGTGCCGACCCAGACCCACCGATGCGGCGACATCGGCGATGTGCTGGCGGCTCACCAACTGGGCGCGGACCCGAGTCAACTCGCCCTCCTGCCACTCCGGATGGAGCAGAAACATGGCTTCAGCGACGACCAGGCCGAGCACAGCGTCACCCAGGAACTCGAGACGCTCATTGTCGCCCGAGGGTTGATCGTCGCCTTTCTCCAGGGCCTGCTCGTTGGCGAGGGAGCGATGGGTGAGCGCGCGGGTCAGCAGCTCGGGGCGGGAAAAGCCATGCCCGAGAGCTACTTCCAGTTCGCTGAGAACCGCCTCCATCCAAGCCTCGATCAATAAGGGAGTTATGGAAGCAGGCCCCGATGCCTCTGCACTCAGCCGCAATCCGGGGCTGCCGCCAATGTTTCTATTAGACGCCACAGAAGCGCGATTGCGCTTCAAGCCCGGGTTATTGCGGCTTTGGTACGGCATTTTGGCCGGGAGAGGCCGGGCCGGGTTTAGCTGAGTCGGGTTTAGGCGGAGCTGAGCCGGGGTCGTCGTCCGGGTCGTCTTCTTCGCAACTATGGCCGTTAACCGCATAGGGAGCCTTTACACCGCGCTCGGCGGCCAGTCGCGTGTCCTGCTGCCCATCGCGCGACTCGAGGGCCTGCTTGTATTCCGTCACGGCCTGATTGCGCTTGCAGTCCAGATCGAGCATGCGCCCCAGGTAGATGTGCGACCAAGCCAGAAGACGCGGTTCCCTGCTGGTGGCGATGGTGGTTTGGAAGCGGGTGATGGCCTCTTGCGGGTGTCCTGTGATGATGGCAGCGCGGGCCAGGATGAAGTTGGCGCGAGCGGTGTCTCCGACGGACTGGATGGTATCGGACTGAACCGTGAGCGCGTGGCGAGCCAACGCGCTGGCCGTTCCCGCGTCGCCGGCTGAGAGTCGCGCCTCAGCAAGGTCGAGACCCTCGAGCTTGCGGGGCTTGGTACGTTCCAGCACGTCGCCGTCGGGCTGCTTGTCGAAGTCAATCTGGCGGGCGCGGTGTACCTGCTGATCCACGTCCATGCCGTAGACCATTTCGCCGATGGTATCGCGCAGACTGGCGGGATCCTTTTCAAAGCTCACCAGCTGCTCATAGAAGTACTGGGTCAGGACGAATCCCTGGGTCATGTCGTGGCGCACCGATGCCAGGCGGACCGTGTCTACTTTCTGCTGGTAGACCGAGCGCTCATGCTCGTAGCGGGGAAGGTCGGATCGCTCCACACCCGCGGGAATCTTGAATGCGGGGATTCCGGTGTCCATGGTGCGAGCCTCAATGGCCTTGATGAGGCACTCGATCGCCAACGGCACGGAATCGGACCGGAACCGGAAATCGAGAGGAGCCTCTCGCACTTCCTTGAGGATGGGCTGCATGCGGTCGACAGCGTTGGCGCGCGCAAAGAGCAGCGGCTCGATGAGGTAATGCAGATAAGTGTGGCGCACGTCGTTCATGCGAATCTGCCCGTCCACCGGCGACACCACGACCACATAGTCGGGGCCGTAGATGCGAGCGTTCACGGTGCGTGGCGAAAGCATGGGCTCCATCACCACCACGAAGCGGCGCCCGTCGTAGGTGGAAGCCGGCATCTTGAGGTAGAGATTTGTGGACACGATCATCTTCGACAGCGGATCGTGCAACTGCGCGGTCTCCTCGTCGTAGGTGTGGTGCATGGCCAGCCAGGTGCCGTGCAGGTCGACCGCGCTCACAAACTGGCGCAGGAGCGGCACAATCTCCACCACTTGGGTGGAGTCGGGCGGCATCTCGCCGAGATCAACCGAGGTCTCAAGCTCCGGCGGGGGCGTGAGATAGAGCGCCAGCGAGATGTACTGCGCAACGTCGCGTTCCGTGCCCGTCATGCGGTGTTGCGCGACGAAGAGGCATAACTGGTCGCGCGTCTTGCGGGCGCCTTCGTTTTGGGCAAGGGCGCGGTTCATCTCGTCGCGAACCCGCTTGCGTACCGGCGAGCTTTCGTCGAGACCGTCGTCGTAGCCGCAGGCATTGAGCGCGGAGGCCATGAGAAACACCGGCTCCGAGCTGACAAGCGAGATGGTGGGGCCGGCGGGATCGACCAGCGAGGGCGCCTTTTCCCGCGGAACACCGTTGGAAGAAGACGGCCCCTGCTGCGAGCTGCTGCTGGAGGATTGGGACTGGGCGGCTGCGGGCGCGCGACCTGCGCTTAGGCATAAAACGACGGAGGCGAGTGCGGCGGTAAATCGGAGCTTGCGAAACGACATGAAATGACCCTGCTTGAAGTCTAGTGAGACTGGCCGACAGGGTCAAACGGGAGGGCTACTGAGAGAAGAAGAGCCTATCCGCGCACGGAAACGCCGGAGAAGGAGATGACTGCCAGCCCGCGGACTGGCTGGCCGAAGAAGCGGGCCGGTTCAAAGAACAACGGCACCAGCAAGTCCTCCACCTGCGAGCGTGTGGCGGCGTCGGTGGGACCCGAAACGATGCGAAAGTCGTAGACCTTGCCCTGGCCATTCACAAGGGCCTCGACCACGATAGGGCCCGACAGAGCGGCGATCTCGTTGTCTCCCGTGCCGGCTAGCGAGTAGAGCAGTCGCGGAGAGGTCGCCATTCCCAGGGGCTCATCGCCGGTGGCCTGGGCAGCCTCGGGCTTGGCCACGATGCCGACCAGAACAACGACCGTGCCCAGCAGTAGCACCGCGCTGGCAAAGCCGGCGGCGGCCTGCAGCAGGAATGGTCCAACCGTGTTGCGCCACGCGAGATTCCAGGCATGGAAGGGGCTCTGGCGGCGACGGGCACGCTCCTGGCTGACCGCGACGCGAATGCGAAGCAGCAAGTCTTCCGGCTCCTGCGCCGGGCCGAGGGCGGCGAGCGACGATTGCGTCTGGCGGAGAGAGGTCCACTCCGCGCCGCACCCGCGGCACTGCTCCAGATGGGCAGCGATACGCTGCATCTCCCGTCCGGTGAGGCGGCCGTCAAGATACTCCGAAAATCTTGCCTGCATTGCACTGCAGCCGTTCATCGCGCCTCCTCTCCAAGGGGCATTTCGAGTCCGGTACGCCCGAGGGCGTGGCTCCCGCTGGCCTTAGACGTCAAGAGCGCCTTGAGGCAGGCGCGCCCGCGCACCAGCCGCGACTTGACCGTCCCTAGATTCACGCCCTGCATCTCCGCCACTTCCTCGTACACAAATCCCTCGATGTCGCGCAGGATGAGCGTGGTACGGAAGGGCTCAGGCACCTGCGCCAGCGCGGCTTCAACCCGCGCCCGGTTCTCAGCATGGACCGCCATATCGAATGGCGACTCGGAAGGGTCCACGAGCATCTCTTTGAGCCGGAGGGGCGGGGAGCCTTCGCCCTCCGACATCTCCTGCTCGATGGGAACCTCCTGCTGCTTGTGACGCGCCCACCAGCGCCGCTGATTTGAAGCCTCGCGCAGCGCAATCCGGTAAATCCAGGTCCGCAGGGACGACTCGCCGTGAAAGCTGCCGACACCCCGGAAGACCTTGACGAAGACGTCCTGTGCAATGTCGGCGGCGTCCGCACGATCCTGCACGGTGCGAGCAAGCAATGAGTAAATCGGCTGGTGGTAGCGCGCGATAAGCCACGCAAAGGCTTCTTCCGAGCCGGCCCGCAGCTCCGCAATGAGAGCCGCTTCGTCGGACTGGAGCGTCAGCGCGCTGGCAATATTGCCCATGGTGAGGTCCGCCTGCAAATCAGTGTCCTCCCACATTACCGCAACGATCGCACACTTGGCATCTGCCAATCACGGCATTTGCTCAAAAAAGGCGACCCGGTACCTACCGATATTCAGTTGCGACCACTTGCCCGAGCGGCCGACGTCGGCCGCCGGGAATCCACTGCTGTCTCAAGTGCGCGGGAAACGGAACACTCGCTGATCTGTTTCGAATGTCCCGCGCACTCTATTGTCTTAGACACCGGCCCCCCCCTAAAGTGTTCCCGGTCACGGTTATTTAGCATCACCATGTCAGAGGAATCGAGTCTCGACGTGGGCGGGGCTCGGGCTCGGCTAGATATGGAGAGGCAGGTTCTTCAACTCGTCCGCCGCCCCGGACTCGCTCAAAATGACAACGCAGCCGCTGGCCAGGGCTTTCATGATCGGATGCAGCCCGGAAGCTCGCACCTGGGCGACAGCCTCTCTTTCACCGGCCGCGGGATAAGGAGAGGATTGATGTTTGGGCGAATCCTTCGGCATATCGACGACTGCTGCCTTCGTCGCTAGCCTCGACTCGGGTGCGCGCCCTGACGTAAGTACTCTATTGCCGCCCTATTCTCCGGTCCCTGCTCGGCGGGTAGATTCTCAAGAAGATTCATCGGAGAGGGGCGTGTTTCAGGTCACCCGGCGGCTACACCGCGGGTGAACCCGGCACGCTCGCCAGCCGGTTTGACGAATCCCGGCCGAGCAGAGACAATAGGAGAGTTGCATCCCTGCAGCATGTGGGCCTGTGGCGCAGCTGGGAGCGCGCTTCCATGGCATGGAAGAGGTCATCGGTTCGATCCCGATCAGGTCCACCAAAGAATCCCCAATAAACATCAGTAGATTTGAGAACGATCAGAGCAAAGCACGCTCTTAGATCGGGGCACAAAAAGGGCACTTGACCGAGAATAGCGCTGATCTTCGCAACCCGCAACACGAGTGAAGCCCGCCGACCTGGTCAGCGGGCTTTCACGTCTCCGCCACGACCTCAGCTAGCTTTCGCCTCAACTAGGAACAGGCCGCTTAGGTGCTGCTGTGCCGAACGCATCGCCTCTTCCTCGCCCTGCGCATACAACGCCATGGCTATTCTCGGGTCCGCATGCCGCATCAGGCTTTGCACCACCTTTACCCCTTCTTTCTTCGAGCTGAGCAGCGTGGCCAAAGACCTCCTGAACGTGTGCCATCCGATGTGCTTGTTGATGTTCGCACGCGCCGCTGCCGGTCGAAGCTGCCTTACGAGCGCAGAGTCGAACCAATAGGGAGAACGGCCCGAAGTCGATGGTGAAGCAAAGACCCAATCACCCTCTGCGCGATACGGCGTCTGATCCCTCCATTCACAGAATGCGACTGATAACGCCTCCGGTATCGTAATTCGCTCACCTGACGCCCGGGTCTTCAAGTCGCTAAGGCGTCGCGTCAGAATAAG
>PLXP01000066.1 GCA_003151435.1 Acidobacteriaceae bacterium | reverse complement strand
TGTTCCAGCAGGTCGCCGAGCTTCCACAGCAGGCGGCCGCGTTCCGAGGGCGACATGCGCGGCCAGGGGCCCTCGTCGAAGGCGCGGCGCGCGGCACTGACGGCGCGGTTTACGTCTTCCTGCTCGGCCTCGGGGACGTGAGTAAGAACCTCGCCGGTGGCGGGGTTGTAGACATTAAAGGTCTTGCCGGAGGCCGCGGCGACAAAGCGGCCATCGATGAACATGCGGTGTTCGCGTTGGACGAAGTCGGCGGTGCGGCCGCTGACGCGGGGATCGATGGTAAAAGTAGCCATGGTGTTGACCTCGAGTGCTTCCGGTCACGCGGGCGGCGCCGTGGGCGCCTTTACGTTCCCGGGATCAGGGGCAAAGCCGTCAGGGAAATCCGGGATCGGGGCGTGCCGGGGATTGCACGCAGAGACACTACCACCGGGGGCTGTGGATTGACTAGAGGCAGCGCCTGTCCACCAGGCGTTCCGACGGGGCCGAGTGGTTCGACCTCTCGTTTTGGTCCGCCGCCATGCACTAAACTCGACCTGTGAGCTTCCGCGAATTTCTGGGCAATTCGGTGACCGTCACGCGACTGCGCAAGAGTGTGCGTACCGGGCATTTTCCGCAGGCGCTTGTCCTGGCCGGGCCCAAAGGGGCAGGGAAGTACACGCTGTCGCTGATGCTGGCCCAAGCTGTCAACTGCCTTAACCCCACCGAGAGCGATGGCCTGCCGGACTATTGCGGGCAGTGCCACAACTGCGAGCGGATCGGTGCGGCTGCCAACCTGGAAGAGCGGGTGGCGGAGGCGGTGGCCGCGCGTGAAGACATGCGCGACGCCGACAAGCGCGAGACGCGCATTTTGATCCAGACCCACCCGGATGTGCTGATTGTACCGCCCGATCCGCCGCAACTTTTAATCAAATTGGGCCAGGTGCGGCAGGTAATTCACGTGGCGTACTACCGCCCGCCGGTCGAGTCGGCAAGGTCGTTTTCCATCTTCACTTCCTCCGCTTTTATGAAGGAGGCGGCCAACAGCCTTCTTAAAGTGCTGGAAGAACCTCCGCCACATACATCTTTGATTTTATTGACCGAGAACCCTCAGGAACTGCTGCCGACGATTCGCTCGCGGGCCGTGGTTCACCGGCTCGGCCCACTGCCCGCCACGGAGTTGGAAACGCTGCTGGCCGAGCGCCGGCCGGAGCTCACGCCGCAGCAGCGCACGCTGGCGGCGCGGCTGTCCGAGGGTGCCGTGGGCCGGGCGCTCACCATCGACCTGGGCGTGTATATGGCCAGCCGCCAGGATGCGCTGGTGATTCTCAAGACGGCGCTGCGGGAGCCGGATTACTCGCTACTCTTTCGCGCTACTGAAACCTATCGCGCCGGCGCCGACGGGCAGGAGAAGACGCTCAACCTGCTGCGGGCGATGGGCAGCCTGGTAGAGGACCTGCTGCTGGTGCTGGCGGGGTCGCCTCAACTGGTGCGTAACGTGGACCTTGACGCCGAACTGGAACGGATGGCGCAGGGGCTTACTGTGGACTGGATCGACGGGGCCGCGCGGGCGCTGGTGCAGGTCGAGTCGGGGATGCGTCGCAATCTGCTCCGTTCTCTATCGCTGGATGCGATGGCGGTGAGCCTGGACGGCCGCTAGGGTGGTGTCTCAGAAGTCCGTACCAAAAACGAATGTCATCCTTGCAGAGTTGGGCGCGTTTTTTGCGCCCACAGGAGTCGAAGTATCTACGGATTCAGGGATTCGCTGGAAAAAAGGGAGTACCGCGAAAAGAATTCCAGGACGATTGGCAACCTCCCAGCACCTTCACGCATCTGTCCAATACAAGCAATCACTTCGGCCAAACCGGATTCGAGATAGGTGTGCCTGTCTTGGGACAGCTAGTTCCCTATCCACCCGTTGGGTGGCAAGGTTTGTTTTAAACCATTGAAGCAGACTGAAATCCGGCTTGGGTGTGCTGGTCGGGCCGAATCGATAGAGGGCTGATGAAACCGTCGCCTTTACCTGCGTTTCTGCATCTGAAGTTCAAGTGATCATGGAAGGATGAAGTCAATATGAGCACCGAGGTGGTTCGGCCGTCCATCGCGAAACCTGGAATCGTGACGCCGTCCCCGCGCGTTTCACGCAAGAGCAGGAATGCCCCCTCCCCGTTGTCTTTCCGGTTTCCGGCCTACTTGGCGGAGGAAGAGACCACCGCCCACCGTCAAGCCGAGCTTTTCTATCTGCAAAAGCAGATCCAGTCGCAGACGCCGATGGTGATTGTGCTCGAAGACGGCGAGAAGGTGGAAGGCCAAATCGAATGGTATGACCTGCACACGCTCAAAGTGCGCGGGCGAACGAAGACTCTTATCTCCAAGTCCGCGATCAAATACATGTACAAGCTGGGTGAAGTGGGGCAGTAAAAGAGCACACTTCAAGGGACCAAAGCCGCCGCCTTTTGATGTGCTCAGATTGTCAGCGCTAAACAGGCTGCGCAAGAATCCTGTTTTGAAAGGGCACGGCTTCAGTCCGCACATCGAACCATCACTTCATCCACCACCTTGCCGCAAGCCCGTTGAGTCTTTGCAGAAGATAACCCTCCGTGGGAGCACAATCGTAAATGGAGAGGGACCGGCCCGGCCCAATCTGTCAGGGATCTGCCCGGTCCGTACCATCGGGTACCCCCCTCCCCCCCCTCGGGATTCTTTTAAAATAGCGGACTAACTTAAACAAAATAAACAAGTTACAGCAATAATGTTTGTCGAACAAAAATCATTAAGTGCTTTAAAATCAACGACGTGATGTAGTGGAAATGCACCAAAATGAGGTCAATCTGACACCGGGTCGGGCTTTTCCGCTGCCTGAGAACCTCTGAATCACTCGCTCTGGGCAGCCTTCCGCAGGCGGTCGCGGATGGCTGCGCCGATTCCGTCAGCGCCTGGCGTAGGGCACAGGATCACGGAGCAGCCTTGGGCATCGAGCGCGCGAAGGCCGGCATAGAGCGTACGCGCCAGTTCTTCAGCGGCGGCCCACCTGCCCCACTGGAAGATCGTTGCCACAGGCAAGGCGGACGAGGCGATCTCCGCAGGCAGCATTATCCCGACCTTCTCGCCCGGGTAACGCGCGGCGGTTGTCGCCAGCAACAAGGGCAACTCGGCCAGCGGCGCCTCCACGAGGATGAGCCGGGCGCGGGGCGCGTAGTGGCGCAGTCCCACTCCGGGTGACGGCAGCGCCTCCCTCGGCTCGGTTTGCAGCGGCTCCGGGCCGCGAAAAACTTCCACCGCTCCAGCCACAGCCTGAATCTGGTCTGCGGTGACGGCCCCGGGGCGGTAGATCATCATCGGATTTTGGCCGGGGTCAAGCACGGTGGATTCGACGCCGTGCAGCGTAGGCCCCGCGTCGAGGATCGCGTCAATGCGCCCGTCGAGATCCGCGAGCACATGGTCGGCGGTGGTGGGGCTGGTGTGGCTGAAGATGTTGGCGCTGGGCGCGGCTACCGGCACTCCCGCCTGGCGAATGAGTTCCAGCGCAACGGGGTGGGCGGGCATGCGGATGCCCACCAGCGGCCGGCCTGCGGTCACGGCGTCAGGTACGGCGGCGGAGCGGGGTAGGAGCAGCGTGAGCGGCCCGGGCCAGAATGCGGCCATCAGCCTGCGGGCCCGCGCGGGAACCTCGTCCACAAGATTCTCAAGCATCGGGTTAGCCGACACGGGGCCGGCGATGTGGACGATCACCGGGTCCCAGGAGGGACGCTGCTTGGCGGCGAAGATCCGGCCCACCGCCGCCGCGTCGAGGGCATTGGCGCCCAGCCCGTACACGGTCTCGGTGGGCAGAGCGACCAGGCCGCCGGAGCACAGGATCTCGGCGGCGCGCGCAATGGCCCGGCGAGCTTCGACGGTATCGAGGCGGGCCGGGTCCACGGTCAGACGGAGAGTATTCACTCTCTTATCTTCGCTTGTTGCCGGGCTACCGCGCTACGTCGCATATACTCACAGTTTATGGTGGAGACCGAAATCAAATTCCGCGTAGACGATCTGGCGGAGCTTGCAGACCGCCTGCAGAAGGCTGGTTTCCACCTCGACACGCCGCGTACCTTTGAAAGCAACGTGCTCTATGACACGCCAGACCGGGAGATGCGGGGGAGGACAGAGATTCTGCGCATTCGCAGCTACGGCGAACGCTGGACGCTGACCCACAAGCGCCTGCCGGATTCGGGGCCGGGAGAAGACCGGCACAAACACCGCATTGAGACCGAGACCGAAGTTGCGGATGGCGAGGCTCTGGCCACCGTTTTCCTTGCCTTGGGCCTGGTTCCCGCGTTTCGCTATGAGAAGTGGCGCAGCGAGTGGAGCGATGGGGAAGGTCACTGCGTAGTGGATGAGACGCCCATCGGCAATTATGCGGAACTGGAAGGCTCCCCACACTGGATTGACGGCGCGGCCGCACGACTCGGAGTGGCGCATTCCCAGTACATGACGCTGAGCTACGGGCGGCTCTTCGAGCAGTGGCGTCAGGAGCAGCACTCGACTGCACAGGACATGACTTTTGCGGAGATCGAGCCGGGCACCCAGGCGAAGTAACAGCCAGCACCCGTAGCGCGAAGTTGATCTTCTTCTCTGTACCAACTCTGAACAATTTCTAATGTCCACGCGCCGCTGCACCGATAACCCAACCATGCGCAATCTGCGCTTGGGGGCTACGATGGGCAACAATCCGGACGGGAGAGGCACAATGACATTGCCACGAGCGGGAGTGAAGCTACTGCAGGCATGCGCGTTGGCGTTGATGCTGGCACTTTCGGTGCAGGGCAGGGCGGCAGACGATCGCACCGTCAAGGTGCGTGTTTCGCCGGTTTATCCGGAACTCGCCAAGCGGATGAAAATTAGCGGCGTCGTGAAGATTGAGGCCACCGTGGATTCCGACGGTAAGGTGACCGATGTGAAGACTGTTGCAGGCAGCCATGCGCTTTCGACAGCGGCGGAGGACGCGGTCCGCAAATGGAAATTCGCGTCCGGTCCCGCAACCACTGTCGTGAATGTGGACATCACCTTCGCGATGGCGAATTAGCACCTCAGAAACGTTAGGTTCCTATCG
>PLXP01000117.1 GCA_003151435.1 Acidobacteriaceae bacterium | reverse complement strand
TGGCCTTCGGCTTCGAGTTTCGAATCGCCGGTCACTTTGCCTGTTGTCGCTTTGACAGCACCCTTTACCTCATGTGCCGTACCCTTAACTTCGTCTTTGGTACCTGTGTTCATTTTGTACCCCCTCTTTTGCGATTAACTGGAATGGGCCAGCATTTCTGCTGTGAGTTCCTGAGTGGCAGACAGTTTACCCACAAACTTCGGGCTAAAGCCCGTTCAAGAAAATGTAGAAACAGCTCTCGCATCCTGTCTGACCTATATTGCTCATGCTTGCATTTGATCGCATCCGCATTTGCGGCTCAATGCCTTTGGAGTGCCCGACGAATTCTGTACCAGGAGTACCGCAAGACAAACTTGCAATGAAGTGCGAAGTGAATTTCGAACTTTTCGGGCCGATGTAGTCGAAATCGTAGCGGTCAAAGCACTTTAGAACTATTCAGAACCACAGCCTTCAATAGCATGGCTGCAACGCGTTCAATCGAAAACAGTTATTTTCACTCGATTTCTACAGACTTCAATAAGCCGCAAAATCTGGTTCGGGACCAGGTTCTCTACCCTGAAATCCTCTTTGTAAGCCATTTGTTGTCAATCGCTGGTTCTCCACCAGTTGTTGAACCGTATTGAATCTGGAGCATCCAGAGCCCTGACGATTTGCGATTCGTGGGCATCTTCTTCTCTCAAGAACGGTGAGGAATAGAAAACATTGAGTTTAGGGACAAAGTTTACATGGAAGTCGAACCACGCGATCTATGAACAACAATTTTCATGTGCTCAATCGATCACATAAATGTGAAGAAATTGTAAGCTGTGCGAAAAAGTCTTACAGCAGCGTGAAAAGTTCTACAAAGTGATGGCGGCGCTCATGTCGCCACAGGAGAATCCGGGCGGCCTTCGGCCCATGTCCCGAACCGAGAATCTGAGTCCCCGAGGCTCTGATTCTCGGGCGACTTCGAACTGGAATTTGTCATTTGATTTCTCCCTTTGGCTGCATTCGATTGGTCGTCATGGGCGGCAAGCTGGAAACACACCTTTGTCCGTTTTCCGAAATGGCAGGCAGAGAGGCCCTCCCGCTGTTGGTGCCGTCCAAGGCTCAACGATGCATCGGGTTCTCGCCTCGTCCTGGGCGCAAGACCATCTACAAAAGATCAACGGTCAGACGGGATGATACATTCTCACATCCAGACAGGGTTTTGGTTAACTCACCATTTTCAATGAGGCCTTTTCACCACGGAGACGATCGCTTGGCACATCAGGAACGCCGATGAACCCAGGTTTCCCTGAACGGAGCAGCGCGCTGCATTCCGCTTCCGGCAACGCTGGGCTGTATAGGAATCCCTGCATCTCGGTGCACATCTGCTTTTGGAGGTAGTCAAGTTGTTGGCGCGTTTCCACTCCTTCGGCAATGCAGTCGAGACCGAGATTTCGTCCTAGGCTTAGGATGCTCTTGACTACCGCCTCTGCGGCAGGCTCAGTTGGGATGTCGCGCATGAATGATCGATCAATTTTGATTCGATCGAGCGGGAACTTTCTCAGATAAGACAACGACGACCAACCAGTGCCGAAATCGTCAAGGGAAAGGCTAACTCCAATTCGTTTCAGGTCTTGCATAATCTTGATCGTGGTCTCGGAGTCTTCCAGTGTAAGGCTCTCTGTTAGTTCGAGTTCCAGCCATTCGGGTTCCAACCCGGTTTCACGCAACACCCTTTCTACGGTGCGTGCGATATTGCCTCGATAGAACTGCTGCGCTGACACGTTGACCGTCACCCGAACCCGTGGTATGCCTTCCTTTTGCCATGCTACGTTTTGGAGGCATGCAGTTCTTAAGACCCATTCCCCAACCTCCACTATCAATTCCAGTTCCTCCAGTTTCGGTATGAACTCATTCGGAGAGATCAGTCCTTCCTCCGGGTGATACCAACGCAACAACGCCTCCACGCCTGTTATACGCCCTGAATTCGTTAAGACGAGCGGTTGGTAATGGAGGACAAATTCGCCTCGTGCACATGCCTGGTACAGATCGTTTTCAAGTTTCTGGCGGCGCTGCGTCGCCTCTGTGAGATCCGGTGTGAAGAAGTAATAGGTACCGCGCCTTTTCTTCTTGGCCTCATACATCGCGGCGTCTGCGAATTGTAATAGGGCTTCGGAATTCTCTCCATCGGATGGGTACACGGAGATGCCGATGCTGGTACTTACTTGTAGCTCGTGACCTTCGATCCGGAATGGCTCGCCCAGCGTGGACAGTACTTTCTGCGCAACGGTTTCGATGCCCCCGTTGTCGGCGACCATCGGAACGCCGATGACGAATTCATCTCCGCCTAGACGCGCTAAGATATCGCTGTCTCGCAGGCTGGCTTGCAGGCGCTTCGACACGGCTTCGAGGAGACGGTCGCCCACATAGTGACCGAAAGAATCGTTTACGTTCTTGAAGCGATCCAGATCCAGCATGAGTACGGCTACAGATCTCTGATTGCGGCGAGCCAGTGCAATTGCCTGGACAAGACGATCCTCTAAGAGGGTACGATTGGGTAGCCCAGTCAGTGCATCGTGAAGCGCCATATACCGGACCCGAAGTTCTGCCTCCTTTCGGTCAGTGATGTTATGGGAGACCCCCATTGTGCCGATGATCTTTCCATGCCGGTCTAACAGCGGTACTTTGGTCGTAAGCGTCCAGCTCTCGTGACCGTCCGGCCAAGTCTCCTTCTCTTCCATTCCTACCTTCACCTGGCCGGTACGAATAATCTCTTGTTCATCCGCGAGAGCTTGGTCGGCGTGTTCCGAGCTGAAGATATCTGAATCGGTTTTGCCCACTGCTTGCTCCGGACAGGCCAGTCCGAAATAACCAGCCATCGCGCGGCTGATGCAAACAAAGCGGCTGTCGCGGTCCTTAAAATACACGTTGTCCGGGATATGTTCCAGGAAGGCTTCTAGCAAGTCGTGCTCGCCTCGATATCGCCGCTCCCCCTGAGATTTGTGGAACAGCAAGCCAACAACGATCAGGGTGAGGAATCCAATCGCAACGACACTTAGAGAAGAGGCGCCTGAGGCATACGACCAGTTCTCGTGAGCAAATGTGCTGGGCGCGAACCTGAGGGCGATTATGATTCCCGCTAGCGCGGCGGAAATCGCGATCGCCACGTTAGTTAACGTCGGGATGTGTCCTTGCCACTTCATGACGCGCCGTTCTTCTCACGCTCACGCGAGTGAGGATAAGGTAACTCGTTGGCGTACAGCGGAAAAGGGAACCGAAGTGTCTTTGAGATGCAACTTTACGACCCGGTAAGTACTACTTTTGATGTAGGAGGCGAGTTACTAAGGTCAAATGCGCTCACATCGGCTGAACCGCAGTCGGAATTTCCTTCTTCAGCACTGATTCGTGCGAGCGTACCACTCTTGAGCGATTTTGAAGGGCCAAGACCGTACGCCAACAAAGCGGCGGCGGAGCGTGTCTATTCTTTGCTGATCGGCTCGTCCTCGAAGTGAGCGCTGGCGAGACCGCGCGCCACCGGATCGAGCACGATCTTCAAGAGGGCGACTACGGCGGAAACCTGGCCTGGAGCCATGGAGTCACTCGAGGAGAGCACCCTTCGCAGGAGTCCGAATTGAAGATGCCCGCTACTCTTCGGGTACACCCCAAAAACTCATCCCACCATGTATGTATTGACTCGGGGGAAAACGCCCACCTGGGATTTAATCGCCATGTTTCATACTGACGACACGCCGAGCGACCCAGCCTTTTATAAAGAGTTGCTGGACCATATGAGCGATGGTGTGTACTTTGTGGACCGAGAGCGGTGTATTCATTACTGGAATGAGGGAGCCACTCGACTGAGTGGTTATAAGGCTGATGAGATGCTCGGAAGGCATTGCCAGAACAATATCTTGTGCCATGTTGATGCCGCCGGACGGCAATTATGCCAGGAGGGTTGTCCCCTCTCGGCAAGCATTCATGACGGAGGCCTACACGAAGCGAATGTTTTCCTGCGGCACAAGCAGGGTCGCCGGGTCCCTGTGAATGTGCGTGTTCAGCCTATGCGGAACCCGGACGGTTCCATCGTCGGAGCCATCGAAATCTTCAGCGATGATTCGGCCCAGCATGAGGTGCGGCGCCAAAAGGCGGCAATGGAACGGCTGGCTTTCCTTGACCACCTCACGCATCTGCCCAATCGCCGATACATGGAGATGTCTTTGCACACCGCAGCGAGCGAATTTGAGGTACATACCGACTTGCATCCTGAGAGATTTCTAGATGGCTTATAAGCATCTCCCAGATTGCTCTGCCTTTCTTGTCAGGAAAGTGCTCATGAGTGCCGAAGCTCTCGGCTTTTGTGCGAAGAACCAGGCCATCAAGGACGATGGCGCTGGCTTCAGCCATGGCCTGCGTCATAACCTCCATTGCTGAGGAGATTTCACCCGATGGAGCCTCGAACAAGAATGCATCGTGGACGGGGGCGCACACTTTCACTCCACGCTCCGTGGCGAAGCAGCAGGCCAGCTGCATCATCGCTGCAGCATTTGCTTGCATCGGAAAGTTACGCAGAGTCCGCTCGCTTGTGAGCGCATTCACCTCCATGCGCCAACCGAAGGTATTCTGGATTTCACAGTGCAAGGATGCGTGATTGACAGCAGCATCCGACCACATCCAGAAGGTGTGGAACGTCTCATGATGGAGTCGGAGCAGTTCACGGGCCCGGTCGACAGAGCTGCCGATCCGCTTAGCAAACAGATCGGGCCCCATGCAGTATTGAACGGCCAGCACGCACTGCTTAAAGAGCGCTCGGACATGTGGGTGAGTGTCCTCCGTTGCATTAGGAGGAGCTGCTCCGCACTGCTTCGCGAAGGCCACCTTCTCGCGCAGGACGGCGAACGCGCTCTCGTTGTTGAAGAACTTGACGCGTTCTACGAGCCCGGCGACCTCTTCTGACGGAACACGCGGTTGCGGGGAGGAGCCATTCATCCTGGTCGAAGTCTATTCATTGGGACGCAAATAGGGATTCTAATCTGCGCCTTGTCGCTAGGATGTTCGGGGTACATGCCCAGAAGTCAGGTCTTGGCATCGTCACACGGGCTGATCGCAACCCATTCCGGAATCGAGTTCGCGCCGTAATGACGTGCTCAGGCGTTTCCAGCAATGGTGACAATCCGGGTAGTCCGGCTAGGTCTTGAGCGAGAACGGGAATAATCCGCTCATTTGTAATTTGCCTTCCTCAATGCTGAGGTCATCCTGGTGAATCGCATGTTCACCATTAAAGGAGTCGGTTAGATGTATTGTCACGTCTGTCGCTGGCATAACGTAGGGGTTACTACAGTCCCAGTTCATTGATTCGGGGAATGTGAAGGTGAAGAACCCTTCCTGACTCAGGCCGCGTCGCAGTGGGTTCCCTGGAGTCACCCTAGAAAGCAGCTTGGGGAATGGGGAAAAGGTGTTTCCAAAGACATCGGCGTTGGCCACTTCCCCACCGATCTTAAAGTTACTGACATGCTTGATGGAGTTTCCTTTTACGCTGATGTCCTCACCCGCCCCGGTGTGTCTATTCCCCCCGACCGTCATGGTTAAGGTGCCATTCTTAATCAGAGTGTCGGGATGACCGGTGTTTGTGACTCGCAGATAGGCGTAGACGTGGACTTGCAACTCGTTCTTGTTTGGCATCTTGGAGACGTCAAAAAATGATCCGAGTAGTTCGATTTGAAGCAGGGGCTTAAGATTCTTCTCAATCTCATGGATGTGAGCATCATGCTCGTTGGACCAAGCTGCGCAAGCCCCATAGCAGAAGACCATGCAGCCCAGGAAGATCAGCCATGCCGCTGGCACATTCCTGGCGCTCAAATGCTCCTCGATCGAAATTAAGAAGAGGACGATTGCGAGGACCACGCTGCCGCCGCCGATCCGACCGGCGGCCTTAAAGAACTGCAGAAGGCGTTCTCTTTTCATTGCCGCAATCCTCTCACGACATCAGGCAGGGGTCCAAGCCAGTCTGTGCAAAATGCGCGATCCCAGCAGGGCCGGATTCCAGTGCTTCGGAATTGAGCCGGACGCGCGTATCCTAATCCGGAGCCATTCTTCAACGAGACTCAGCCTCAATACCCAGGTGAACGGGCACAGCTACGAACTGCCCAAAGACATAACTAAGAAGGTCTTTAAGGCTCTTCGAGTTCTTGTTTCGAACCCGGGCAGCGGGGGGCTCCAGATCGAAAAACTTCATGGTAGTGCAAAAGGTCTGTGGTCGGCACGAGTTGACGACAACTACCGAATAATCTTCAACTGGTTCAAAGTCGGCATTCCGGTTGTCATTTACGTCGCCAAGCATGACGATGCATACGACTTCAGCGATGCCGCCAAGCTCCCCGCCATGGGCGACATGCTGCACCTCAATGCGATCCCGTCTCCAGCCAATATGCTGCTTAACCTGATACCCGGAGTAGGCGTCGCAAAATCGATCATGAGCGTCGGAAGCTCGTCGAGGGAACCCTCTCAAAGCCTATCTGACATCGATCAGCTAGAGCCATTGGTGAGCACTCGGAAGTACCTACCTCTCGCGAGAGAACTGCTCAACTCAGCCTCTGACCATGCGGAGTTTACTTTTGGACAACTCGAGCAGATTATTCAACTTCCGTTGCCAGAATCCGCAAAGCTATATCCAGCCTGGTGGGCAAATGAGCCCACGGGGAAACACGTGCAAGCGTTTGCCTGGATGGGCATTGGCTGGAAAGTGGAAAAGCTCGGTCTAAAAAATGAGAAGGTCATGTTCAGGCGGCAATGACAATGGTCAATCCTAGTCAGCTCTTTCAATCAGACCTTCGAAGGCTGTCAAAACCGTTGAGCGAGGGCTTACGCGTTCGCCACATCGCGCATTTTGGACTCGCTGTCTGCTCTGGCAAGGGCGATCAAGAGAAGGTGTTGTCTCTTCGTAAATTCGCGGCATATGACCACATCCCCATAAGAGAATCTGGGAAAATTGTGGCGATATTGGAAAGGAACAACGGGAATGGAGAAAGCGTGCGAAGAGCACTTGATGAAGACGTGCTCATCTCTGCCGACGAACCGCTAGCCAACTTCATCCATACGGTCCGAAAGCAGCCCTACCGCCTCGTATTAGACGGCGCTCGCATCGAGGGTATCGTGACCCGGAGTGACCTGTTGAAGGTGCCCGTACTGCTTCTCGGTTACTCACTTCTTTCACAACTGGAACTCCTGGCGAATCGCGCGATCGACATTAAATACAACGGCTCCGACGAGTGGCTTTCCGAGCTTGAGAGACTTGAAGGAGAGCAAGCGAAAAAAATCGCGACCAAGAAAAGGAAAGCGGCGAGCGAGAACCTGTTCTTGCCTGCAATAGAGCTTGCCGACCTCGTTGACAAGTTGAGAGTCATTCGAGACTTTCTTCCAGAAGGCTGTGAATTCGAAGCTGAACTTCGTGAGTTGGTTAGGTTCAGGAATGCCGTCGATCATGTGCGTC
Organism: Acidobacteriaceae bacterium; assembly: GCA_003151435.1. GTDB lineage: Bacteria > Acidobacteriota > Terriglobia > Terriglobales > Acidobacteriaceae > Telmatobacter. The sequence continues at coordinate 3,620 of PLXP01000117.1, read as the reverse complement.
CCCTTATTCCGAGCAACGCCCATCTTGACCAATTTGTACGTCGCCTTGAAATTGTAACCACATGGACAGTCGCAATCGAACAGAAGATTGGCCGCCACGGAGGCTGATTCGGACATCGTTGCTCATCCGGCGAAAGCACACCGCGTGTTCTCGACTTAACTTCGTTGGTAAACAACTGCCCTATTCGTCGCGGGCAAGATCAGGCCGGAGAGCAATTACAACAGATCAGAGATTGCACTGATGCGCTCAAGGTTGTGGAAGTTAAGCCCTGAGAATCGATCATGCGTTCCCGACGCTAGAAATGCATGAACATCTTTTTGCTGTTGGGTCCCGTTGCGATTCCATCTGAACGATCACTATACTGACCATCATGCTTAGGCTTGCTCTCAGTGTTGTCGCCGTATGCGCGTGCTCTGCTGTTGCGTGTGCGGGAGATCGCGATGCGATCTCCTATGTTAATCCTCTGATTGGGACGCAAGAGAGTTCGATCGGGTACGGCGGCACAATGCCGTTCGTGTCACCGCCATTTGGCATGACTGACTGGACACCGCAGACAAGACAGAACAAGATCAGCGTCACGTCTTACAACTACGACGATCGGACCATCTCCGGCTTTATCGGCACACATCAGCCCGCGATCTGGATGGGAGACTACGGCTATTTGACGATAATGCCGCAAACAGGTGCATTGCGCACGACGCCGGATAGCCGCAAGTTGCCATTTAAGCACAGCACTGAGACGGCTCGGCCCGACTATTACGGAGTCTCCCTTGACGCCGGTGAGGGCAACGACATTCGGGTGGAGATCACGGCGACCGAGCGATGCGCTATGTTCAGGTTTCGCTTTCCGAAGAGTGGCGTTCCGCGCGTGCTGGTGGAGACATCACGACCCGGAGTGCCCGGCTATGCCGCGATCGATGCGCAATCCTATGAGATCAATGGATACAACCCACATCGCATGGATGCCCATCTGGGGCCGAACAAGCTACCGGGCTTCAAGGGTTATTTTGTTATCCAGTTTCGGCAAATCCCACGCGATGCAAAGATTTATGGAATGGAAGAAGGAGAGGCGGAGTCCAGCCGTGGTGCCTATGCAGAGTTCAAACCAGGCGAAGCCGTTGAGATTCGTGTCGGCACGTCCTTCCTGAGCATCAACCAAGCGCGCGACAATCTGAAACGGGAGATTCCGCAGTGGGACTTCGATGGGGTGAGGCAGCGCCTACAAGCCGCGTGGAATGAGAAGCTCGGTAGGTTGCAAGTGGAGGGCGCTACGGAGAGGGAGAAGACGCGGCTGTACACTGCGCTTTATCATGCACTCTTGTATCCCCGGATTTTCTCTGAAGGTGGCCGCTACTACAGCGCATTCGACGATCATGTCCACGACGGAGAAAGCTACACGGCGTATTCGATCTGGGATACATTCCGTGCAGAAAACAGCCTGCTGACGCTGCTTGCACCCGAGCGTGTGGATGGCATGATCACGGCATTGCTACAAAACTTTAAAGAAGGCGGGTGGATGCCGAAGTGGCCGAACCCCGGCTATACAAACATCATGATCGGTACCCATGCGGACTCCCTCGTTAGCGAGGCAGTGCGGAAGGGGTTCCATGGCTTTGATCGCGACCTGGCATGGCAGGCGGTCTATAAGGATGCGATGACGCCGCCTGACGGAGACACCACGCGACGCTGGCTCGATCGCGAAGAGCACACCCCGTACGAGGCCAGGGCAGGTCTCACGTACTACAAACAACTCGGCTACATTCCAACGGACAAGACTGATGAGGCGTCTTCGAGCACGCTGGAGGATAGCTATGACGACTGGTGCGTGGCCCAGATCGCGAAGGCACTGGGCCATGAAGAAGACTACAGATTCTTCCTGCATCGCTCATTGAACGATCGCAACCTCTACAATCCAGCGATTGGCCTGATGAACGGCAAGACTTCGGACGGAAAATGGGCACCGCTTGGTGGAGCCCAAGACACGCCGGAGAACCGGGCGATCTCTGGCTGGACCGAAGGCGATGCGTGGGTGTACACATGGTCGCCGCTCCACGATCAGGCAGGTTTGCTGCAGTTAATGGGCGGTGCTGAAGCCTATGACGCCAAGCTCGACTTGCATTTCAGCGGCGGCCACAATGTGCACAAGAATGAGCCGAGCCACCATTATGCATATCTATACGATTTCGGAGGGCAGCCATGGAAAACGCAGGCAAAGGTCCGCGAGATCGCTGCAAAGGAGTACGGGTATGACGCCGGAGGTCTGGATGGGGATGACGATTGCGGGCAAATGTCGGCGTGGCTCCTGTTTACTGCGATGGGCTTTTACCCAGTGAATCCGGCCAGTGGCGAGTACATGGTTGGCAGCCCGCTTTATCGAAGCATGAGTTTGAAATTGAGCAATGGCAAAACCTTCCGCGTCGAGGCTGAGAACAACTCAGGAACAAATGTCTATATGCAATCCGCAACAATCGACAACCAACCGCTCGACATTCCAGTAATCACGTGGGAACAGATTCAATCTGGAGCGACACTGCATTTTGTCATGGGGCCTCAACCATCGCTTTGGGGAAGTAGATGGCGGCCCACGCTGATCCCTGACCTTTGAAACCGACGCGACAATAGACCGGTACTGCAATTGCTCCACAGGTCCCGGTCCAAAAGGTTACCGCAACCGCTTGTCGTAAGTGTCGTCTTTTCATCGCGGGCTTCAATTGACGGCAGTGGTCAGAAATCTAAAGGTTCTTGACCATCCCGACGAGTATTCCTTAACCGGAGAACATATTGCGACCCAACAGAGCTACAGATTCCTGATGTGCACAAAATACGGGCCCATTGCCGTATCCCATCCCCGCTCCAATTCTAGTGGTCCAGGATTTTGCTATCATCCCGCCATGCCAAAGCGCCCCAATAAAAGCCACCTCCAAATGCTTACGACCTCCGAACGACTTGCAACATTTGATCGGCAGGAGAAGGTCATGAGTATGTTCAGCGACAATGCAAAGACATATATTCAGTTGAGCGGTGCCGCCTTGGCGGTTACGCTCACGTTTGCCCGCGAAGTCCTTCATGTGCCTCCAGGCCAGAACATCGCAAATGGCTGGATGATTGGCATGTGGACCTGCTTTGCTGTCGCGATCATCTCTGGCGCCTTCTACCAATATTTGGCTGTGAAATACGTTGAGGGCTGCATCGATTGGGAGCACAGCGCGGCGTGGGATTGGTTGCAAGCAGGATACGTCTACGGCATAATGCTGTTTTCGTTCTACGGCGGCACGATTATCTTTACGGTCTATGCCATAGTCAGTCTCAGGCACACATAAAGCAGCCGAACCAATCCTCTCTCCGATGGACGAAGAGTTCTGGTACATGGCGAAGCTCAAGCGGCGTAGCTACCTACGTTGTCTGCTGAAGTTGTGATTTCTCGATTTCAGACACCTCTCTAGCCCCCTTGGCATAGAGCGCCTCTTCATCGGGAGCAAGCGCGTACAACAGCTTCAGAAACTCTCCTGCGTGTACACGTTCCTCGTCCGCTATGTCTTTGAGCACTGCCACGGCGAGTTTGTTGCCGGTTGACTCGGCAAGCTGCGTATACATCTGAGTCGCTTCGTACTCAGATGCGA
>PLXP01000013.1 GCA_003151435.1 Acidobacteriaceae bacterium | reverse complement strand
ATCATCGATGCCCATCCGCGCCGCGATGCATCGCAGAAGGCGGAGTTACAAGCGGAAGCGAAACGGCAAAAGCTGTTGAATTACGACTACGCCGAGGGAGTGCGCTATCGGGAACGTACCACCGTAGAACGGGTGAATGCGCGCTTGAAAGACGAATTCGGCGGGCGAACGATACGCGTGCGAGGCAATGCCAAGGTGATGTGCCATCTTATGTTCGGCATCGTCGCGCTGGCCGCCGATCAGATCCTGAGACTCATCACATAGGGGGCCAGGGAGAAGCCGAAAAACTGGATCAAGACCGGATAGCCACGGTCGCGGCGTGTCCGAAAATCGAAATCCTCATGTCGGCCGTATCCAAATATCGACCAAACGGAGTTGCGCTGTAGCGCCAGCCAACCCCGACAGGGAAAAATCCCACCTCCGTCAGAATCGTCGGTAGTGCTTGATGATTTTGCAAGTGGCTCGATATATCGATAATTAGAAAATGCTATCAAGCTAAGCACTCCTCCCGGCCCTGAACGGCCAGGATTCCGCGCTAAACAAGATGGTTGAAATGAGCCCCGTCCGAAGGCGGGGCTCGTTTCAACAGCGTGTACTTCTACTGCTGGCCAATGTTCACCGAAGGATGATTGGTTAATCGATCCAGGCACACGAGACGGCCTTCTGCACTCGGATTGGTTGCCGTATCCACGCTGACTGCTACGCACCAGGCGACTGTTTCCGTTGTACCGATCAGCGTCAACTGGGTATCGAAGATACCAATCGTGCCGTTCGGATCGAGGCCCAGAGTTCCGGTTGAGGTGTCGACGGCGGTATCCGGGACGAGGGCGCCAGAGTACCCAGAGCAGCCGCAAAGCCCGTCACCCCAATCGGCCCACTGCTGGCCGCCCTCGTCCTCCAAATAATTTGTGAAGGACCCGCTGCCACCGATTGTAAGAGATGAGTTATTCGGGCTAAGCTTTGGATCGCCAGTGTTCACTTTGTGCATGAAGAAACTTGTGGAAAGGTCACTTGTCGACCAGGTGCCCGAGGTGGGAGCGGTCTGCGGCTCCAGCCAGCCAACCAACGCCTGGGCAGGAGATCCGTCGCCAAACAGTACGGCGGCGGAGTTGGGACCGTAAGCGTAGAGCACCTCGCCGGTACGAGGCTGTCCACCCAAGGAAAAGGTTGTGCGGCCGGTTGTGGTATCGGCGGTATAAGTCATGGGTTGACCGACATCCTGACCGCTCGTATTTAGGGAGCCTCCTTCATTTGAGAGATCAGCATTCACCATGATCGTGGTGCTGCCGGAGTTGCCCGTGGCATCGGCCTGCATGACCGCTGCCTTATATGCGGAAAGCGAACTATTCAGCCCGGAGAGATACATCACGACTTTCCCATTTATGGGGTAACCGGTCGAGACCGCTGAAGAAACCTGCGCCCGTGCTTCGCCGATCGAGAAGCCCGCATCGGAACTGGCGTTATGCGGATTGGCGCTCATTCTGACGGCCGTCCCCGACGAGTTAGTGATGTACCAGACTTGGGAGTTGAATGGGCTCACGGTCGAGGTGAGCACCATGCGACCGTACGAGTCCGTCTTCGTGTAGGTATTCGCTGCCGAAGTCAGGTTGGCTGACAAGACTGCGTTGTCGACCGTGTCGTACACGCCGGAAGTGGCGCCGCCGCTGAACTGCAGGAATTCCGCTGTTGCCGTTAGGTTTCCGGATCCGTCTTCGCCCCGCAGAACAGAGGCGTAGCCACCGCTGGGTGTAATGCCCGAAAGACCGGTCGCGGTCTGCTGGTAGCAGACGCCGCTGCCCCATTTGCCGGAGGGTATGGTTCCCACGTCGTCCATGCTCATAAGTGCGAGTTCCGAAAAGTAACCGTTGCTGTCCAGCTTGCCTGCGGCGAGTTCAAGCACCACCGGTCCGCTCTGGTTGGCGGCGCTGATCAGAGCGTAGCCTCGGTTATTTGTGCCGACCGCGTAGGTTCCGCTCAGCGCCCCATTGGTGGTCGAACTCTTATACCCGCTGTTGGGGCTGTTACTGTCGAGTTCGCCGCCGGTGATATTACCCTTGCCGTCGGCAGTAAACGCGAATACCGAGCCGCCGCGGTAGAGTGTACTTTTACTATCGCCGCCGAGCACTCCGCCATCCCAGGACTGCTGGTAGTAGCAGGCGTATTGACCCTTCAACTGGCCGTTGTTGATTCCAGTCGTCTGTGGTGCCATCACCAGGTTGAAGGTTGTGCTGGTCGAGTTCTGCGAAGGTGCACTGTCGGCCACGGTGACTTTAACCGTTGTCGTGGCTGACGATGTGGGCGTGCCCGTCAGATTCCAGGTCCCGCTCTGCTGCGACAATCCGGCCGGTACGTTGGTGTACGTAACGGTGTAAGGACTCGTGCCACCGCTGATATTCAAGGCACTGAACGTGAAGGGCATTGTTACCATTCCCTGTGGCACCTGGTTTAGGTTGATCGTAATCGGCTCCGTTGCGTTGACCGTGATGGTGTAATTCTGCGTGGCACTGGAGTTCGCGCTGTCGACCACCCTGACATTGGTAAGCGTTACCGTACCTGTTGCGCTCGGCGTTCCGGTGATGGATAGAGTGTTGCCGCCGGTGCTCGTGGCGCACATCGAGCCATTCCCCAAGCTGTAGCACGATGATCCAATCTGGGTATTACCGATCGACCACGTATAGGGTGGCACGCCACCGGAAACGTTGATGGTGCCTGTGTAGGTCTGCCCGTTGATTGCCGAACCCAGCGAACTCGGATTGGTCGCAGGCAAAGATACGGCAGTAGGATTGTTTACTGTGACGCTGTACCCGGTCTGCGTGATACTGTTCTTTGTCGTGTTATCGGTGAGCGTAAGCCCGAAAGTGACCGTATACGGCAAAGTGGCTGACGGAGCGGGTGTTCCCTTGACCGTCAGCACACCGCCGTTGCTCGTAGCGCTCAATCCATCCGCGGGCAGTCCCGAACCTGAAACCGCTATGCTGAGGTTTCCGCTACCGCCCGTTCCGGTGATAGCTCCGCCGCTTCCATTGTTGTAAGGGATGCCAACGTATGCGATCGAGGGCAGCGAGGCAGGATTAGGCGTAGGCAGCGACAGCGCACTGTAGACGGTGATAGTTTGGGCTGAAGATGTAGCTGCGAGTGTCTTGGCCGTTCCCGAATCAGTCATGGTGAAAACAATGCCGGTATAAACACCAACACAAGACGCTGTGGGCGTTGAGGTGGAGGAAAGCACACCGGATGAACTCAGGCTCAAACAAGAAGGAAGCGGCCCACTTCCGCTTGCTAGTGCCCAACTCTTATACGGGGAGATGCCATTTATGCCAGTCAACGTTACGGAGTAAGCCTCGCCCACGGCAACCGCCTGCTGGGCGCTGGTGAGGCTTGTGATCGCGGGCGCGGCTGGAATGGCGATCATCGTCGTGCCGCTCTTGGTTGTATCGGCTGCCGATGTTGCCGTGATGGTAATCGTCTGCTGCGAACTCGTCGCCGCAGGGGCCGTGAAGGTCGCCGAAGACGTCGTGGAACCAGACAGGGTTCCCGCGCTTGCGTTCCAAGTGACTCCGGCCGATTTCCGATCATTAGCGACCGTGGCTCTCAGAGTAATGGAATCGGTTCCATCCACATTGTTCGCACTGGCGGCCACCGAAACTGCTCCCACCGCAGCCACCGCAGGCGAACCGCCGCCCCCGCAACCTGTTAAGGTGACGAGAAAAACGAAGAAAACCAAGGTGGAAGCTATTGATAGTGAGGAAACCTTGCGGTCGAACATTGATCCCTCTCGAGCGCCTTCAAAGCGCAATGGCTATTTCGATCTCCGCGTCGAACTTCTTGCGGACGATCCGCTTACGGATTTGCGACGCGCAGCAGGCCGCCTTTTGAAGCGCGATACTGCTGACGTGAGGCAGTGAGATGGCTCACGATGCTTCGCCCAGGTCCGTCTAAACGACCGATCACGCTACTCAGCACGATACGGCGGGCTTCCGAAGGCTCCGCACCCTCGGTTGGGATCGTAAGTTTGCTATGAATTATCAACAACCTTAAGCAAACTGTGCCGCGGACGCAAGGGCCTAAAGGTGCCAAAGGTATGGAACTTATTAGTGCTATATATAAGATCAACTAAACACGACGACTTAAGTAA
>PLXP01000225.1 GCA_003151435.1 Acidobacteriaceae bacterium | reverse complement strand
TCTCTCTCTGCACCGTTGTGTTTTTTGTGGGTTTACGCATAAGGTGAAACTTGACGACCTTATTTTTCAATAGTTTGAGGAATCCGATACCCTATAAGATGAAACTAAAAGACCGCATAAGATGAAAGTTTCGCCTTGAATTTACGCATAAGATGAAATTTCCACGAACCGACGTCGTTGACAGGAAATAACATACCTATAATCAGTCGATTACGGAAAGATCGGGCTGCAGTCGAATTGCCCGGTGACCCAGCCAATTCCGATGCCGCTGACGTGAAGGAGCGTCTGGTGGCTCTGAGCCAATGGGATACGCATTCTGAGGGTAAGGTCAGACCATGCCCCTTCGCCTCAGGGGCATGTTTGTGTGAGTAACAAGGGCCGTGACAAAAGTCCTGGCGCTGCGGATTTTAAGTCCGCTGCTGGATTTCTGTAAGCTTCCTGTTTTCTTTGTTTCCAAAGACTTACGCGGCGAATGGGGTTAAGTTCCATAGAGTTTCGTATAGGCCGATAGAGGTTGTTCGAGCATAGTTTGAGCATAGCAAGTGCGACCTCCCTGCCCACGCATCTACCAGTCAGAATACACTCTGCCCGTCGGATGGTGCATTTCCTGCATGGGAGAATTGAGGTCGACTCTGGCAGGAGACTCGTGCCGTCGCGCAGGATTCTCCGACTCGGAAGGTTTATCCGCAGCCATGCTTCAGAGTAGAATGCAGAGTCGTGGATCTGATTACCCTTCTCAGCAGGCACGAAGGCAAGACGCTGGAGTTCAAGCGCGATCTCTCGTCCCCGGATTAAGCAGAAGGTCTATCTTCCCATTCATCGCACACTTGACTACATGGGAAGCTTTTACGCCAAACACCTCAGTGGGGAAACAACAATAACCATCGCGCTTCACGTTAGGGGCCAGAACGAAGTGCTCGCCTCACAGCAGATTCCGGTTGCAGATCCCTCGTGGACGAAGTACACCTTCACTCTTCAGCTTCCAGACGGAAAACTGCACCGGCTCGATCCGGCGGACTTTGTCGTGGAGGTTGCAGGGGATGAGCGCGTCGAACTGGATCAACTATCCCTGATGCCTGCCGACGCGAAAGACGGCTTGGACCCGGATGCCGTAGCCTTGGCCAAAGAGATGAATACACCGCTGGTCCGGTTTGGAGGAAACTTCACCTCGTCCTACCACTGGACCGATGGTGTGGGTCCGCGCGACAAGCGGAAAAGCATGCTCAATCATGCATGGGGGATACCGGAGTACAACAGCTTCGGAACGGATGAATTCCTGGAGTTTTGCCGTCAGATCGGCGCTCAGCCCCAGATTGCGCTCAATCTCGGCAGCGGAACGCCGGAGCAGGCGGTCGCGTGGGTTCGTTACGTAAATGAACACTGGTCCCCGCACTCCGGACTGCTCTGGGAACTTGGCAATGAACTCTGGAACCCTGGGAACCTCGGATATCCCACCCGCGATCAAATCGCCGCCCGCACCGCAGAATTCAGTAAGGCCATTCATGCCGTCGATCCAACGGCACGGTTGATTGCCACCGGTGAAGATCCCGATCACTTCGAAAGTTGGAATGCCGTCCAATTGACGAATCCGCCGGGAACCTTCGATTACCTCTCCACTCACTTTGTGGTTGGTACAGCCAATGTGGTGCTCAAGAGTTCTAGTCCCGACTTTGAGGCAGCGGCAGCGTATGCCCTGCCTGTCGAGCTGGGAAACAGGCTGCGTCAGGCGCAGGGCCAGATCGACTCCACACCGGGCTATAACGGGAAGGCTCATCTTGCCTTCACGGAATGGTTGTTCTACGACGAGCGCAATCACGAAGCCCCGAGCTATGACAACACTGGCGGAGCGGTTGTCACCGGGGGATTCTTGAACATGCTGCTGAGGAACTCTGACATTGTTCCTATCTCCGACATGACGGGAATCATGGAGTTTGCCGGCATCTGGAAAAAACGCAGCCAGGTCTACGCAACGCCATCCTATTACGCGTTCAAGCTGTATGCGACTGCCGATATTGCGAAGACCGTTGCTGTGACGGCCAATGCGGGATCCTATTCCGTTGCCCAGGGGGTCAACAGGTTGCCGGACATTGCTTCAGTTCCGTACCTGGATGTAGTGGGTACGCTCAGTCCCGACGGCACGACCCTGACGCTGTTTTGCGTCAATCGCAGCCTTGGCACCGACATTCCGGCCCATATCCGCCTGCATGGCTTCGCCACGGCCCAGACAGCCGCGGTGCATACGTTGAGTTCATGCAGTCTCACCGACGCCAACGACGAGTTGTTTCCAACTCGTGTCAAGCCAGTAGACAGTGTTGAGGCGATTCAACCGGACGGGTGGATTCATACCTTTCCGCACTCGAGCGTGACCGTGCTCTCTCTTCATCGTAATTAGGACTGTGAAGGCGCTCGGTATCGTGTGTAGATTGCAGCGTCACCGCTTGGTCGCGAAGGGACCTGCGCGTGGTGCTGAGCAAGCCTCATGAAAACACAGTTCCACCGTTGATGTCGAAATTCACCCCGTTGATAAACGAGGCCGAATCCGAGGCCAGGAATACTACTAGATCCGCTACTTCTCTCGCTTCGCCTTCACGCCCGAGCGGTGTGGACGCAGCCACTCTGGCGCGGACCTCAGGCTTGGTGAAGATATTATGAAAGTCCGTATTGATCATTCCCGGACACACTCCATTCACACGGATCCGGCGCGGCCCCAGTTCCTTCGCAAGTGCTCGTGTAAAGGTCATCACGGCGCCCTTGGATGTGGCGTACGCGAGTGATCCCGCGCCCCCTCCATCGCGCCCAGCTTGCGAGGCTATGTTGATGATCGAGCCGCCCTCTGGCATGGATGGCAAAGATTCCTTTGTGAGCCTCCATGTGCTCTTCAGATTGAGATTCATCACCTGATCCCAAAAAGTTTCATCCATTTCCTGGATCGTCTTTCGCGCTACAAGGCCCCCCGCAACATTGACCAGGATGTCAATTCGGTCGCCGGCGGTGATACGCGTCTGCTCGACGAGTGTAAAAATGCCCTGGGTCGTCGTCAGGTCTGCCGCAATCGCGGTCGCTTTTCCTCCAAGCTTACGAATGTCTTCAACAGTTCTAAGACCGCCCGCCCTGGACTTCTCTGTCGGGGTGTGACTGAGAACGACTGTCGCTCCAGCCTCTGCTAGTCCAAGGCAGATAGCACGTCCTATATCGCGCGCACCACCTGTAACAAGAGCTACTTTTTCGGCCAAAGCATCTTTACTGAACAGATGATTGTGATTCACTTGGTACTCCTTTCCCTCGTCAAAGCTGAAATGCTACCGAGACTCGTTCTAAAAAGACCGCCTTTCAAATACAAAGGCTGCAGAGAGGCCATGGTTCCAGCATAGGATCTTATCTATACTTATCCTTGTGTTTGAAATGTCTGGGCGCCGGGATGTGAGTGTCCTTCGAGCGGCCCCATCAGTGTCCACAGAACGAACGCGCAAACCAGAGGAATCAGACCGAAGAGCAGGAATACCGGTACATACGAATACCGGTCGACCAGCCAGCCCGTAAGCAGCATGAAGATCATGCCTCCGAAACCTGAGCCCATGCTGGCTATGCCGTAGACCGATGCGACCGCTTCGGCCGGAAAGACGTCGGCGGGCATTGCCAGCATATTAGCCAATGCCGCCGTATAGCCTGCCATCGCGATCGATACGAATGCGATGGACAGTGCGGAACTTTCGGTCAAAACTGCGGGAATGGCCATTGTCATCATCAGCGCTGCGATCGTGACCGCCGATTTGCGCGCAGCCGTTACCGACATCCCGAAGTTCAAAAGACCCTTGGCAATAAAGCCGCCGCCGGCGCTGCCCAGTCCGGCCACGAAGAACGGAATCCAGGCATACCGGCCGATGCTAGCCATGTCGAAGTGCCGGCTATGATGCAGGTACTCGGGAAACCAGAAGGTGTAAAAGTACCACACCGGATCCATGAAGATCTTCGACAGCGTGAAACTCCAGACAAAGCGCGAACGCAGCACTTGCCAGACTGGCACGTTCGGCGGCAAGGCAACCTCTTGAGTTGTGCGAACCGGCACGCGATACCATCGCAGCCATGCGGCCAGCCAAACAAAGCCCAGGCAGCCCACGGCAACAAATGTCGAGCGCCAGCCCCACTTCAGTAGAATGAAGACGATGATAGGTGGAGCAAGAATCGCGCCAGCCGACGATCCACTGTTGAAGATGCCCGAGGCAATTGAGCGCTCCTCGATAGGGAACCACTCCGCAACCACCTTCACGGCGGCGGGCCAGTTGCCCGATTCCCCAATGCCAAGTAGGAAGCGAAAGATTCCCAGCGACAGCGCACCTCGCGCAAAGGCGTGCAGCATCGCGCACAATGACCACCACGCGACGAACAGTGCATAACCGGTGCGCGTCCCCAGCCGGTCGATCACCAGGCCGGACACACCGTTCATGATCGTGTAGGCGAGCATAAACGCGAACAGGATCCGCGCGTAGCCCTCGTTGCTCAAATGGAACTGCAAGCGCAAAACGGGAGCTGCGACTGAAAGCGCCTGACGATCGAGATAGTTGATCAGCGTGGCGAAAAATGCCAGCGCGATCATCGCCCATCGCATCCGGGAAGCTGCGGTTCTGGCCATTACACAAAACCCAGTCTGTTTGCTTCGTACTCCAGAACTCGCGGGAAAATGAACTGAAACCTGTCGTCAACATGATTCAACGTGCTTTGGTTCCTGAGCACATCAGAGACGTCAAGCTGACCTTGCCGGGCATGCGGAGCCGCAAGGTCATTTCCCACCGTAAGGGTCCTATTGGTTGACACCGCTTGCAAGAAAACCTCCGTCAACAGCAATTGTCTGCCCGGTTATGAAGGTCGCGCCATCGGAGGATAGGAAGACTGCGGCTCCCACCAGCTCTTCGGTCTTGCCGAAGCGGCCCATGGGCGTCCGCATCAGCAGTTCCTGGCCACGTGGCGTGCTGTCAAGCAGACTCTCATTCAGAGCAGTGCGGAATACGCCCGGAGCGATGGCATTTACTGTAACGCCCTTCTTGGACCATTCCACGGCGAGCGAGCGCGTCAGCGAGACTACACCTGCCTTACTGGCCGCGTAGGCGGCCACTTCGCTGAGCGCAACAAAGCTATTCAGAGAGGCGATGTTGACGATGCGGCCGTAGCCACGTTCCAGCATGTGCTTCCCGAACACCTGGCATGCGCGCAGCGTTCCGGTGAGATTGGTGTCGAGGATGCCAGCCCATTCTTCTTCCGGCACGGTAAGCGTGGGCGTACGCTTGATTCTTCCGGCACAGTTGATCAGGATGTCGACTTTGCCGAAACGGCCGAGTACAGCGGCCAGCAGCTGTTCAAGGGAGGGGCGATCACATACGTCTGAGGGCACGCGCAGGGTTTGGCGCCCGCGGTACTCGATCTCGCTGGCGGTTTCGTCGACTTGCTGCTGGCGGCGCGCCGTGGCGACCACATCGGCGCCGGCCTCGGCAAGGCCGAGGCTTAACGCGCGCCCGATTCCGGAGGTTCCTCCAGTCACAACTGCAGTTTTGCCTTCAAGGCTAAGAAGCTGAGTGGTCATACGTTCCTCCATTCCGGTTGTGGGCAGATTCGCTTTACGCAGTCGCGTAAGGACGAGGTGGGATGCAAACTGGCGCTGCCCAGGTACCCAACCGTGCCCAGGTGATCGAAAAGAACTGCAAAACGTTGGCCAAGAGAGACCTCCATCCCTGTGCGTAGCAAGAATGCCGGTTGCAAAAAGCCCGTCCTCGGTCAACATCTTTCCAAAGCGGGCCGCGGTCAGCCGAGGACCGATTCCTTGGCTACCGCTGGATGCGCGCCGATCCGCCTTTGGCAAAAGCCCGGACCTGATCCAGAGTCGCCATCGTCGTGTCGCCGGGGAAGGTGGTCAGCAGAGCGCCGTGTGCCCAACCCAGTTTGATCGCTTCCTCCGGTGTTTCGCCGGTCAACAAGCCAAAAAAGAATCCTGATGCAAAACCGTCGCCTCCGCCCACGCGATCCAGAACGTCGAGCTCGGCCGTTGGAGCTGCATATGTTTTTCCATCGATCCAGGCAACCGCGCTCCAGCTATGACGATTGGTAGAGTGCACCTCGCGTAGCGTGGTGGCCACCACTTTCACCTTCGGATGCTTCTTCA
>PLXP01000197.1 GCA_003151435.1 Acidobacteriaceae bacterium | reverse complement strand
CGGCGTTGATGGAAAACCTGAAAGACCTGCATCTGCCGGCGATGCGCGAGTGCTTCGAGCAAGCCGCGCAACAAGCGGAGAAAGAGACACTCAGTTACGAACAGTATCTGCTGCAGTTGACCCAGCGAGAGTGCGAGTCGCGACGGCGAAACCGCATCGCAACGCTGTTGCGGGAGTCGGGACTGCCAAGGGAGAAGACGATGGCTAACTTCAACCTGAAACGTTTACCTCTGAAGGCCGCGCGGCAACTGAAGGCACTCACGGATGGAGGCTTCCTGGGTCGCAAGGAGAATTTGCTCGTTTTCGGGAATCCAGGCGCCGGCAAAAGCCACTTACTGTGCGCCCTGGCCCACGAACTGATCGCTCAAGGACGCAGGATGAAGTACACAACCTGCACGATGCTGGTGCAGGATCTGCTGTGACAAAGCGTGATCTACGTTTGAGCAAGGAGATCAAGAAGCTGGCTCGCCACGACGGGTTGATTATCGATCAGATGGGTTACGTCCAGCAAAGCCGCGAGGAGATGGAGGTTCTGTTCACCTTGCTGGCCGAGCGATACGAACGCGGCAGCGTTCTTTTGACCAGCAACCTTGCGTTTTCGAAATGGGAAGAAATCTTCAAAGACCCGATGACCACTGTGGCGGCAATCGACCGGCTGGTGCATCACTCCGTCATCGTGGAGTTGAATATCCCCAGTTATCGCATGGAGGAGGCTAAGAAGAATCTGGATTCGGCCGCGGATAGCAGCGCAGCTTAACTCGCGAAACAACAAGGATGCCGCTTCGCGGCGGCTTCGAAGGTGAGTTTTTCAAGGCATGGGCAAATCTATCGTTCCGATGGGATCTTTTCTTCGGGCAGGAGGCGAAGTGGTCTTCTGCTCCGCCCCCGCCACCCATCGTCGCGATGAGTCTGCAGCCAGCTATTCCTCGGCGGGTTGCACTCCTGCATTGCCCGGCCTCCGCTTTACTAGCCGGCTTCATTTTGGAACATCCGGCTGCAGCTGTAAACACGTACTGCACAGAAAAGGAGATTGGCAGGGCCTCCGCTTCGCCCCTTCGGCGCTCAGCTTCGGCACTGCCAGCAGCAACGACATAAGAGAGGAGAGAAAGAAGTTACAACAAGTATCGGGAATTTTGGTTGTCGCTAACCGGAAGATCGCTTGACGCCAGACATTTTCCGTCTGAGAGAAGCGAGTACGTTCGTAAACACCCGCCGACACTTTAGGACAAATCCTTGAGACCGACCACTACATGCCCAGCGCGGATGCGCCCAGAGACAAGCTAAGACACCAGCAACCGGTTGCACTGTCCATCCCCTCGCTATGATCGGAACTCTTCGGCTACCATCGACTTTCGAAAACCCATCTACAGACAAGAAGATTGGCAGCGGCACGGAGTTGGCATTCCAGAAACGCGGATCGCACAGCTCAAAACTGTTCCGGCACGGTGGCTGTTCATTGGAGTCTTTCTTATTCCAATGGCCTAAAGTTCATTCCATTTCCTGTCGATCTGAACCTACACCAAGGCGAGCCCGACTGGGATTGCGATCCCTGCGAAAAGCATCGCCGTCAAACGTACCTTGTTGCGGCAGTGCAGGTACGACATGTACAGACCAGTGAGCGCAGAGATGAACAGGCTAATGCTGACGATGAGAAAGAAGATCTTCATCGGGAGGGTATTGTGCTTCGGGTCGGAGTCGTGTTTCTTTTGCAGCTTTGGTTCATCGTCGGAAGATTTTGTTGGGGAGGGATCCTTGGGTGGCGGCAGTTGTATCGTTTGCTTCTTGTGTAACTGCGCCCCAATCGTAATCCAGTTCGCAGGCTTGTACGATCCATCCTTTGCCGCGTCGTGGAGAGAAAAGGTCTGCAAGGCGCCAGTGAGGGCGAAGAAAAGGATCGCTGGCGCAGCGAAGACTCCCAGATAGAGATGAACGATACGGGTGATTTTTAGAGCCGCAGTACGGTTGATCATGGTGCGCTCATCTCCTTGCTTAAATGGATGGAAATCGGCTGACCGCTATGGGTTGACTCGATAGATAAGCAGGGCCGCGTCTCCGGTGGCCGCTTTGGGATGAACGACGTAGAACTTCTTCAGTTCTGGAACGTAGATCGAGGTCTTTCCACCTATAGTCTTCATCTGGCTCAATTGCGTGTAGGTGTCCTTTGAGTCCTGATGAAAGACGCTGATTCCGTGCGATCCAGTTACGTAAACACGGTGCAGCACCGGGTCCCAGGTGAGATCGTCGGCCATATCAACACAGTCCATCGTGGTAATGAGCGAGCCACTTGTGGCATCAAATACGAAGAATGTGCCTGGCGTGCGGCCGGCAATAAAGATGCGTTGATCTGGCTCATCGAACTTCATTGGTGTGTTGCGATTCATTCCAGGCGCCGTCCAGGCGGTGACGACTGCATTCGAAGTGAGACTCACCACACCGATCTGTTTCTTGTCGCGGATGTTCACGAACAGGCGATGGTGCGCGTGATCGACAGCCATCGCTTCAATATTGTCGCCATCAATCTCGACGTCGGCGACCTTCCGATGGTCAGTCACCGAGAGGATAGTAACGACGGATGTCTTGGCCTTCTCTTCACGGCCACCGTTCCCGATGAAGTAGCGTTTGCTTGGCAGATCATAGAGTGCTGCATCGGCGCCCGCGCGCAGTGGAATGCGGCTGACACGATGAAAGTCGGATGCCGAGAGAATCAGACACGATGCGTCCTCGCCATCGGTGATAAAGAGTTCATCGTTCTCAGGAACATACGCAATCGAATGCGGCGCTTTGAATCCGCCGATGCTCTGTACATGCTGACCGGTCTTCAAGTCGAACACCTCGAGGGTGTGGTGCTCCTCAGCGGCTGCAATCAAATGATTTCGCTTGAGATCATAGGCAAGATGATCGAAGTCCCCATCGATTTCTGGAAGCTGAATCGTAGTCAGCAAGGTAAGCGGTTCGTGCGATTGAGCAACGGCCGGTTGCTGAATGGCAATAATAGACACGGCCCAAAAACCTAAAGACAAAGCCGTATTGAGACGCAATAGCATCAGAAAACCCTCTTGGAAATAGACGAATCGTAGATTGGCGAAGTGGGTCGATGCGGCGGCGATGGGCCGCCGCATGAAATAACCGGCTATTTTGCCGGAACGGTGAATGTGTCTTTTACTTCCCATGCAGGAGCATCCGCATTGGGATTGGCAACACGATACATCTTGCCTTCCAGGGTATCTCCATTGAGGACAAACTCTACGAAGTGATAATTGGGAAAGTTGGTGTCCTGATAAAGGTCTTCCGGTTTGCGTTCTACTTCAACAGGCTTTGCGGCTCCTCCGCCGGAGACCAGATACGTGACACCGTTCCTCGAGAAGCGCTCGTAATTGTGGATGTGTCCCGCGCTGACAATGATCTTTGCGTGGATCTGTGGAGCCAGCGCTTCGAGATCATCCCGGAGGCCAATCTCATTTGGCCTTGGGTTATGGCTCACGTTAATTCTCGTCTGAAAGTCTGCGACAGGAGGATGATGCAGGCTGATGATGACGAACTTCGTGTTTTTTGGAAGGTTCAGCAACTGCGCGTTGAGCCACTTGAGCTGGTTGCTTTCCTTGGCCAAAGAGGTATCGCTGTCGAGCGCGATCGTATATATAGACTTTCCAAGCTCTACGGCATACCAGCGGCGATTGCGCATCTCGGGGAAGGCTGTCCACCAGTGCTCCAGGGCCTGGGTGGGGTCGCCGTGGAATTCATGATTGCCGAGAGCCGGATATACGTTGAGATACTCATCTCTCCATATCTTTGTTTCCGATCGATAGACGACGTAGTCATTTTCGACGTCGCCGCTGTACGGCACGTCGCCGCTCATCAGAATGGCATCAGGATGTTCCGCAGCAATCTTCTGCACCAGCCATTGGCGGACCTTCGGGTTTGTCACCGACGTGTTGGCGGGATCGGTGAAGCGCTGATCGCCGAAGACGATGACCTTGGGGTGCTCGCCAATCTTTGACTGAGCCACGCTAAAGGATGGGCCCGCCTGGCTGATCAAAGTGTCCGTGGAGATATCTTCGGGACCAGGGCCCTTGCGTTTTGATTCTTTTTCAGCCTCTTGCGAGTGAAGAGTGAGGCCTGTGAATAAAGCAAGAATGATGAATGTGCGACCAAATTGCATGAAAGAAAACCTCCGGGGTACTTCGGCGCGAACGTCTTCAGATTATCCTCGAGAGCTCTTCATCCTGGAACGCGAGAGAGATTTCGGTCCTCCAGAACGCGTGTGCAGTCGAGTGCTTAAGCGTTGGACAGTGGGAAGTGCTTCCGCCCACCCGCCAAACTCATGTTCTAGAAGTCTACCTTCAGGCTGAACTGAAGGTCGCGTGGACCGTTGGAGCCGGCGGTGTTTGTGTTGGCCGCCGCCGTAATGACGCCGTAGTTGTTGGGATTTGGCACGCTTGTGGCCGGCGCCCAGTTGGTTGCGGCTTTTCCATATTCAGCATGGTTGAAGATGTTGAATGCTTCAGCGCGGAAGGTGGTACCTACCCGCTCGTTGATTGCGAAACGCTTGCTGAGAGCCGGATCGATCTGCCAATGTCCTGGGCCGCGAACCGCATTGCGCCCTAGATTTCCCCACGTTCCATTTGCGGGCGCGGTGAAAGCCGCATAGTTAAGCCAACTGAAGGGCGACTTGTTTGCCGCGTAGAGGCTTACTCCGGGAATTCGATTAGGACGCTGCCCCTTGTTGAGCTGATCGGGCAGCGCGCTGGCGCTGCGGCTGATGGTTACATTCAGCGGAAGGCCGCCGCGAACGAGGGCGATGCCGGTCAGCTGCCAGCCGCCCAGGAACGCATCGGCGCTGCGGCTGATGCTTCCCAGAAACTGACGGCCTCTGCCAATCGGAAGCTGCCAGATGCTGCTGGCCGAGGAGTAGGAGCGCATATCCTGATCGCTCGATGCGCGTTCGCAACGGGGGCAGGCGACGTTTTGCGGGGCATCCGATTCACCACCGCCGATTCCGCCGTTGTCGATGGAGTGCGACCACTCGTAGTTGGCAGACACGGAGAGATCGCGCGAGAAATTCCGATGAAGACTCGTCTGGAATGCATTTGTGCTTGCGTGGTTGAAGGTGCCGCGAAAGTCGATAGTGGAGTAACCGGCATAGGGACGTTTGCCGGTGGTGGGGTTGATTCCGTTCAGCGTTTCATCGGAAAATACGTGCGCTGCGCTGGTACCGAAGTATGCGACCTGGAAGATGGTCTCCGGAGCAATCTCATTCTGGATCGAGATCGTCCATTCGTTGACTGCCGTATCTCTTCGATTGGTCGGGGCCCCGGAGGGGCTTGAGCTGCCGCTGGCGGCTGCCTGCACGGGCGAGACTGGATAGCTGAGTCCAGGGACCTGGGCCTGCGTGAGGGTGTACTTCGCGGACGTGAGGTTGGAGATAGGTGCGCTCAATCCACCGAATTGTCCGAAGCCATAGTAGATGCCATAGCCGAGACGGAAGACCGTCTTGCTATGAAGGGCTGCAGGAGTCCACGTTGCGCTCAGCCGTGGCGAGAGGTCGAGCAGGTTGGGACTGTACCATCCGATGTTACTGGGGCAAAGAACGTTGGGGCAATTCAATGGATCGAAGCTGCGTCCGCGGCCAAGGACTTCGTGGTCAACGCCGAAGTATTCGTATCGCAAGCCCAGATTCAGGTTCACTGTCGGACTCACTTTGAATTGATCCATGATGTAACCGAAATACTCGGTCATCCGCTGCCCGGTCAATGGCACCGTTCCGTTATAGGCGTCAGAATCGATGAGATTCTGCAGAAATGTGTCGGTGCTGGTAAAAGCGATGGTCTCATCGGGGCTATTGGGTGAGGCTTTGTTTTCTTCAACCCACCGTACAGTCACACCAGATTTCAAAGTGTGCTTGCCGATCAGGAAAGTAACGTCGTCGACGATGGTAAATGAGTTGTCGTTACGAATTGATCCACTGGGATTGCCAATGCTGGTGAATGGAGAGATCTGAACTGCGAAGTTGAATGGAGTGGCTTGGCCCTGCAGAAACTCTGCGCGGTTGAAGCCGTAACGGAAGTCATTGAACAGTTTTGGAGAGAAGGTATTCTCGATGCCAATCGTGGCGTTTGGCGTATTGAGGTTATTGAAACCGGTGGATGGGGGAAGACTATCCGGGGCTGTTTGCGTGTAGTGATCGGTGTTGAACCTGACGAAGGCACTCATCTTATCGTTGATGTGATAATCCCCGCGGATCAGTCCTGAGTCTTCGCGTGTGTTCTGCTTTCCTGTGCCGTTGAATGTCATGCTAACGGGGCTGATGGTCGATTGACCCACGGGATAAGCGTTGATCAAAGGAGCCAGGACGGGCTGCTGCGACGCGACCTGAGCGCGATAGCTCGCACTGGGAACAGTGCCGGTAATTGGCTTGTTCAGAATTTCCTGAACCCCTTCATAGTTGGCAAAGAAGAAGAGTTTCTTTTTCAGAATTGGCCCGCCCAGGTTGGCTCCGTAGTTGTTGCGATGCAAGGCCGGAAGAAAACCGGCTGCGCCCCATGGCGTGGCGTCAAAGTAGTTGTTTCGAATGAACTCCCACGTGGCTCCGTGAAACTGGGCTCCGCCTGTCTTGGAGACGACCTCGATCTGACCTCCGACGGAACCACCCTGGTCAGCGCTGTATGCAACGCCATTCGCACGGAACTCAGCAATCGCTTCGGTAGAGACTTGAAGATGAAGATCGACCTTCTGATACTGATGATTGATGCCCGAGTTGTCGACGCCATCCAGATGCCAGGTGTTGTCCTCATCGGACAGACCGGCAAAGCGAACATCCTGCTGCGTTCCAGTGCCCGAGTCGATGGCACCGGGCACGAGAGAGACGAGGCCCACAAAGCTGCGCCCGTTGAGCGAAAGATCTTGAGCCTGCTTTCCTTCAACCACGCCGCCAATCTCGGCAGAGGATCCCGACACGTCTGAGTCAACGACGTCGACCTGAGTGGAGCTGGTCTCGACCGAGAGCTTGGCATCCACAGTTCTGGTCTGTCCGACGTTGAGGGTCAGGTCATCAAGGTGATATGCAGCAAAGCCGGCAGCTTCGATCTTTACGGTGTAGTTTCCCGTGTTCAAAGATGTCAGGGTGAAGATGCCGGCCTCGTTGGTCTTTGTTTCGCGATCGAGGCCGGTACTGTTAGAGGTGATGACGAACGACGCGCCCACGACCCTGCGCCCGGACGGATCTGTCACCGTGCCTGTTATGGTGGCGCGATCCGTTTGTGCCATCAGGGGCAAGGCCGACAATAGAAACAGAAGCAGAGATTTCTTCATGGCTATCCTTCCTTTTTCAGGGTTGTCGAGCGCTTACTGATAGAGAGCTTTCTTGCTCGGAATCTGGCGCTGCACATCATCGCGGACAGCTACGCCGATCTTGAGCGCTTCTTCTTCGTTGCTGGCCTTGGCGTAAGGAACTTCCATCACCACAAAACCGCCGTCGAGGTCGCGCCCTTTCGAATCGGTCATGGGGATCAGCAGATCAAATACCTGGTCCTTTTCAATCCGGACCGCAATCGGCTTGCGCTTCGCAAGTTTCTCTAGGTCGGCGGGTGAAGACTTCTTCCCGTTCTTCGAAGGAGTAATGTTCGCGATAATGACGTTGTCGGTTTCGCCCGGGGGCACAGCGTGAATGCCGAGCTTTACAATCTCATCGTTGTGTGCAGCCTTTACCCTTTCAACCAGCGACTGGGCAAATGGAGCATGGACGTGCATATACGTAGATGGATCTTGAGCCGGAGTTTTTGCCGGCTTTTCCTGTGCGAATGCCGCGCCCGAAAGAAGCGTGGGGAGGAGGCAAGAGACGAGAATTCCTTTGACGATCGATGAAGGCATAAGACGTATATCTCCTGGGTGAGGTTTAGTGGAAATGGCTGAAGGTATCGCCGGTGTCGTGCGAAACCAAAAATCTTGCTAAGGAATCGCTAGTGTAGGCCGTCACTATTTGCATCTTTTATCTTTTGGACATTCATGGCGTTGGCGACATTCAGGACTTGCGATTTTGCCCGAAAAACCATGAATGCGCTGTTTCGGATAAATGACCCTCTGTGTGGCGGACACCACTAGCAACCGCATGTGCTCAATCTCCTATCCCGCTTCCTGCCGGTCGCAGACACGCACACGCTTTCGCTGAAGTTGAATCTTGGAAAATGCCCGCTTCGATTCTCTGCATGGCTTTCTGCAGATCGCCGATAGGCCGATTCAATCCCACGCGCCTTAGGGGAGTCTTAGAAACCGGGCTTTGTTAAAGCGAATTCACAAAACGCCTGTGTACGCTTAACAGTTCGCCGTTTCTAATAGAAGCTTATGAATGTCATCGTCATTGAAGACAACAAGCGACTGGGCGACATCCTTCGACAGGGACTTGTTGAGGACGGTCATCAAGTTGTAATTTCCCAGCGAGGCGACGAGGGACGGGACCTGCTGCTCGCCTCTGCTTTCGATGTAGCGGTACTCGATGTCATGTTGCCGGGCCTGGATGGATTCAGCATCCTTGAACAGGTACGCGCGAAGAGCTGCTCAGTTCCCATCCTGATGCTTACGGCAAAGGACTCCATGCCGGACATCGTTCACGGCTTGAATCTTGGCGCCGATGATTACCTGACCAAGCCGTTCCAGATTCAGGTGTTCATAGCGCGCGTTCGCGCAGTGGGAAGGCGTGCGCCTGCGCTTAAGTCAAGGACTCTTACCGTGGGGGATCTGGTGCTCGATACAGCCAGAGGAAACGTGGAACGCGTTGGCGCTGAGGTCGTACTGACGAAAAAAGAATACACGATTCTTGAGATGCTGATGCGCAGGCCCAACCAGATCGTAACCCGCAATCAGTTAAGAGAGGCTGCATGGCCCCATGACGCGGATGTGAGCGACAGCAGCGTCGACTTCTATATGCACAGCCTCCGATCGAAGATCGATATCAAGGGAAGCACAAGCTTGATACGAACGGTCAGATCTCTCGGATATACGATGGCCACCCGAAAATGAAGACCAACTTTCGTTCTCTCCGAATTCGTCTCTTTCTGATGTACGTGCTCTTCGCGCTGGCTTCGATGATCTGCCTGGGCTGCTTCTCTTACTGGTATCTGAACCAGGCTCTGGCCAGTTCCCGTCAGCAAACAATGCTAGCGAGAGAGAAGCGAGTTGTAGAGTATGTCAACTCCTGGCCTGAGAAGGATGCGTCGCTGACCATGGCGGAAAAGCTCCGGCAGTTGAGCGTCGGTATTGCGAGCACCGATATCATTCAGGTTTACGAATTGGATGGGACGCCAATCTACTCCACACCCGGCAATTCCGCATTCAAACTTCCGTGGCCCAATCGCTCCTGCAATGAGCGATGCTACGGCCTTACCCAAAGAGACGGGCACGCGATACGCACGTTGAATCATGTTGTCGAGATGGATGGCCACAAGGTTCGTTTGTCTCTGTCGGGCAATATCGACGAGCATTTTCAAATCCTTCAGGCGGTGCGGAACTCTTATCTCATGTTCTGTCCGCTACTGTTGCTTGCATCGCTTGCGGGTGGTTACATCCTCAGCAACCGTGCGTTGGAGCCCGTCAGCCGCATGACGACCGAAGCCAGCCGGATAGGAATTCAGGACCTAAAGAGGCGGCTGCCCGTTCCCAATACAGGAGACGAACTTGAGGTCCTTGCTCTTAGCTGGAACGAACTCCTGAGCCGTCTTGAGACCGCTGTCGCAAGGCTGACCCGATTTACGGGCGACCTGTCACACGATCTCAGTACCACCATCACTATCATGCTTACTACGGCGGGTCTTGCACTCAGCAAGAGAAGATCCGCGGACGAGTACCGCAGTGCGCTCAGCAAAATATCGGTTGAATGCGAAGCGACCTCGCGCCTTCTGGAAGACCTGCTCGCTGTTGCCCGAGCCGATATCGTTCATCAGAAGATAGAGTTCAAGCCGGTCGATTTCGCCGACCTTGTGCGCGAGGTGTGCCAACAGTTCGATGCGCGTGCGCGGGTTAAGAAGCAGAACTTGAGCTGCGATATAGATGCCGAAACGTGGATCTCGGGAGACGTTTCCTTGTTGCGGCGGATGTTCGCAATCCTTCTCGACAACGCAATCAAGTACGCTCGGGAATCCGGAGCTATTCGAGTTTCGCTCGCTAAGAGCGGAGGCGCCATCATCCTGAAGGTTACCGATTCCGGAATCGGAATTGCAGCGGAGGCGCTACCAAAGATATTCGACAGATTCTATCGGGTTGACGAGTCACGCAATCAAGATGAGGGGAGCAGCGGATTGGGCTTGTCGATTGTCAAGTGGGTTGTGGAGGCGCATCAATTTTCTATCGACGTCCATTCCGTCCCCGGCCAAGGCAGCGTATTCACGGTCTCGATGCCGCTGACGAAGGATGTACTGGGCGATGACCATAGATATGCCATCGCGTCTGCTCGATGAAACGTCCATGACGCAGGCGGCACGCGGAAGCATGCCCGGCCCGCTCGATGCTCGTGACACCAGGTTGTCAAGAGCACATCAAGCGGGCTGCAATCGAAGTCCCTGTCGGAATTGAGGCAGTTGCAGAGCTGGATCGCCTTGCTTCTATCACTGCGAATTGCCGACGACCAATACCGCGAAAGTGCCCTCCGTAATGGTGCGCTTTGGTTTCTGCGACGGATCTCCCGCCGGAGCCACGACAACAGTTGCGGCTGGCAGGAAGATCTTTCCGGTCTTGCCATCGAAAGCCAAAGTTTTTGCGCTCTGCTGCGTTTGGATCGAATCGAGTGTGACAAATTCGTTAGAAGACTTCTCTTGAATTACCGAAATGTTGCCTTCCCCGTTAGAAACAAACGCGAGTCCGTCTTTCGCGTCCCAAGCAGCCGCATCGGTGCCCGATCCGGTTGGAAAACTGGCGATCATTTTGCCGGTTGCGCCGTCAATCACTTGTGCGACTTTGTTGTGACCGCCGACAAAGAAGCGATTGTTCTTTGCATCCACCGCAAAGCCTGTTGGGGCGGTGATCCCTTCCAATGGAATATGGTGCTTGACTTCGAACGTCTTGGGGTCAAAGGCGCACACTTCGTTCTTATCCTCGAGGGCTACGTAGATAAGTCCATCCTTGCCAATGCCCGCGCCTTCGCCGTTTCCACCAATCTCCACCGTGCCCACGACCTCGCCTTTGGTAGCGTCGATCGCGGTAATGTTGTGCGAGCCATGATTGTTGGTGAAGACGCGGTCTGTACCAGGATCGTAATAGATTCCGTCTGGCCCCTTGCCAACCTCAATCTTCTTGATCAACGACAAGTCGGACGTGCTGAACATGGATACCGTGTTCTCCTTGCCATTGCTGGTGAAGCCATGTTTGGAAGCGGCGGCAATGGCGATGCCATGGATTCCAGGTGTGTCTTCGATCGTGCCCACCTGGGCACCCGTGTCCTCGTTCAAGACGTTGACGCGAACAGAGTGCGAGACGTAGATGCGGCGGGCATCGGAGTCGACCGTAATGTAGTCCCACCCTTCGGCGCCAGCGATTGGATAGCGGGTTTGGAGTTTCAATCCGCTGGGCATTTGAGCGGCGGCAGTGCCGACGATAACAAGTGCTGCGGCAAAAGAGGCGAACAATTTCATGGGTAAGTCTCTCCCTCGGGTTGAGCTTCGTTGGTTTGCATTCGCGGGGATGCCGCATGACCGGTTCCAGCGAGTAGCGCGCTACTCGCATTTCCTGGTGTCGGGTCCAGCATTGTCCGGTTGCGCGCGGATGGGGATGAATTACGAATGGAAACGGCAAGCTTCATCGGGCCACTGGCATTTGCAATGCGGCGGCATGCCGTTTCCAGAACGGATACTGCGTGCCTGCCGCGTTGCGCCAAAGAATCCGATTCAATTGTTCCGTCGGCACATCGTCCGGCTCTTGCCAATTCATTCTGCTTGAGGCAATCGCATCCAATTTGGTCTGTCCTTCAAGTACACTCACGGCTGGATTGCGTTCGTAGATTGATAGTGCCGGTTCAATCGCGTCATAGGGAGTCGAGTCCGGTGTCTTTTGAAAGCTCCGGCGCATATCGTTCGCAATCAAGTCAAAAAGCGACATAGGGGGAATGCCCAGGATCAACTCGATGGTTTTCACCATGCTCACTTGAGAGTAGAAAGTGGAATTGATCGATCCTCGTCGAATATAGGGACTGACTGCCAGCGCCACAGTCCGGTGACCGTCGACGTGATCCAGGCCGTCCTGCGCATCGTCTTCGACAATAAGGATGAGCGTTGACTTCCAGAATTTCGAGTGTGAGATTCCCTCCACAATTTGTCCAACTGCCAGATCATTGTCTGCCAGGCAAGCCTTGGGTGTAGAAAATCCGGGAGTGGTGCCCTCCGTGTGATCCGAAGGCAACTGCACCATCACGAGGTTGGGCATTGTGCCACTGCCCTCCCATGACTTGAGGTGGCGCAGAAAGATCCGCGCGCGCACGACGTCAGGAACCTTGAGCCCATAGGCCGGATAGTCCGAAATCAGATACTGATTCAACCGCGCGATCGGAGCTTTCGTCGCAAACGCGCCTGCGAAGTCACTTCCACGCTTGTATTCGTCAAACAGCTTGGCGCGAAGAGTGCTGTTCTTCTCTTCCATCTCGCCTACATACTCACCAAAATCTGCAAAGGTCTTATGGTGTTCGGCGAGGTGATCCCACAGGAATCCAGAACCTGCGAATGCGAGTGGGTCGTCTCCATTCTTTGGATAGCTGCGGCCGTTGTATCCGGGCCAGTAGGTATAGTCAGTTTCAGCCGCTTGCGTCACCCACTGATGCCCGTCGGCGCTGTTTCCGCCGTTCGCGTAGAAGTTATCCAGCAGCACAAAGTCGCGCGCGAGCTTCCGTTGATTGGGGATGATGTCGTCTCCATACGTATCAAGGCTCGGATCTCCATTGCCCTTGCCCAATGAGCCGAAGTATTGGTCGTAACTGCGATTCTCCTTGATGATGTACACAACATGGTCGATTGTCGAGGGCTCTCCGGGGCGGACCGGAATCGGACGCGGCGCCGCGGAGCGATCGGGCTTTTGCTGCCCGGCGCCGGCGGCGAGGAGATTGCTCTGCAGACTCATGTGATTGTTTTCGGCGACGGCGATCGAATAAGGGCCAAGTTCGTCTTCGTCAGGTGCAGGAATGATCTGAACCGTTCCTCGATCAGCATGAACATAGCGGCGACGCATGTTGAGCTCAGGCTTCATACCGTCCCGCTTCTCGCGGTTCAGCAGGCTTGGACTATTCCACCCCGAGCCTACGCCCAGCAGTGTCGAAACAGCGATGAATCTGCCATTCGGGCTCACGGTAACATCGTCGGGATACCATCCTGTCGGAATAAATCCAGTAATCCGCGGGTGTTGCCCATGGAGATCAATCACAGCCACCGCGTTGATTCCCGCGCATGCCACATAGAGTCTGGAATGATCCGGAGAAAGAGCAACGGACTCAGGGGCAACGCCGGCTACTCGTTTCATGAAGGGCTGCAAGGCGATCGTCTCGGACAAGCGATTTGTAGTTGTGTCCATGATCGAGATGGAGTCGGAATTGCTGTTGGCTACGTAGAGCCGGTGATGCACTTCGTCCCACGCAAGCCCTGTTGGATGCAGCCCAACAGCGACCGTCGCTGTCACCTTTCCCGAGAGCAAATCGATTCGCGTAACAGTTCCACTGGATGCCACTCCTCTTTCGTCGACGAGTACCTTGTCCGCGTTCGGGTCCGGCCCGGTTGCGGCGCTCCGCTCACCTGGCATGGGCACGCGCCCTCCCCGGTTACTCACCCAGGCAACGGAGCTGTCCGCGCTGACAAGTGCGCTGAACGGGGCGATGCCGGTCTTGACCCTAGCCACAACTTCTTTTGCATCGACATCGACGACCGCTGCCTCATCGTTGAAAGTCAGTGCAACCACTGCAAGGCGCCGTCCGCTGGAATTCTTCCCGGACCCTACGCTGACCCCGCCAATCTGATGACTCCCCAAGCCCGTTGCAATCACGGTGCTGTCTTTTCCGCTGAGCGCCACAAGCTGTCCGAAAGACTGTTGTCGCTTTCCGTTGCCCACCAGGCCGCTCAGGATCGGCGTATGCCCCGTCGAGTCATACGTGAGCCCCTGCATGCCAGCACTGGCTTCCGTAGTCAACACGGTCATCATGTGGTTCGACTTCAAGTCAATCTGATATACGCATCGCGTCGCCATTTCCAACAGCAGGCTGATTGCTCTCTCCGATGGCAACGTCACCTTCCGCTGGCGCGATTCCGCGCACGGCAACAAGAAGCGGCTCATGATTCTGGACGTAGATGAGTTCCTGCGCCGCTTCCTGCTCCATCTGCTGCCGCCAGGATTCGTGCGTATCCGCAATTTCGGTTTCCTCGCCAACCGCAACCGCGCCACGCTGCTGCCGCTGTGCCTGCAGCTGCTCGGCGGATTACTGCAAGACACGGCTACACCGGCATCACAGTCCACAGATAAGACTCGTTCACTCTGGAACTGCCCAGTCTGCGGTGGAACGATGCACGTCGTCGAACGGCTCTCTTCTGCGCAACTCCTGCTTCGCTCACCACCTCAGCCACACCGATGCCCTGCATGAAGCTCTATCCACATCCTCGGCCTGTGCCTGTGCTTCGGCGCATACCCGGATCCCTTGTCTCTTCCTGCCAAAACCCCTTGGATGTCAGCCACTCCAACCTCTACATCAGGCCTCGGCGAGCCAACATGCTGCTCCATCCGGCATTTCCGTCATCGCACACTGCCCAACTCGGTCTGTGCCTGATCCCTCCGCACCCGTTCAGACCCATTCAAAGTACATAGGCTTCCATGAGGGCGGCTTCCTTCAAGTCGCTGTATCAGAAGCGCCCCGCTGAGGACACACGGCGTGCGCTCGGTTGCGTGTCGGGGCGCTCCAGATACAGCACTAAGAC